>CAZIOF010000076.1:0-7875 GCA_964540745.1 uncultured Candidatus Marinamargulisbacteria bacterium | reverse complement strand
GGTCTTGTCGGGCTAGTAGGACTATTAGGGCGTGTAGCGTCTGCTTCGGCCGATGGCGCTGCTTCTACCGATGGCGCGGCTTCTACCAATGATGCGGCTTCGTCTAGACGTGGCCTTTTAGGGCTAGAAAGTTGACCGTCTAGAATTGGTGAAGGTTGCGCCAGTCGGGAGCGCAATTGTTTATATGCGATAATTTTGTGATTCATATGTTTGCCCCTAAGTCATGGTCTTTTTTAGATGATTATCGATGCTTTTATGAGATTATTTCATTTGTTGTAGGATGTGAGATTACTACAATCCTTGATTATTAGGCAACAGTCGTATTTGGGGTACCTTAAATTGTCATTTAGAATTCAAGATCGACGTGCTATGATTACCAGTGCATATTTTAAAAATAAGGCGTATTAACGGGAGGCATTCTTGTGGGATTTAAGGACGAATGTGGTGTATTTGCAGTTATAGGGAATCGGAACGCAGCTAAGCTTTGTTATTCAGGTCTTTATGCACTTCAGCATCGTGGACAGGAAAGTGCGGGGATTGTCTCGTTTGATGGGACTAATTTTTATGCAGTTAAAGAGATGGGGTTGGTCTCTGAAGTCTTTGATAATGATAATCTTGACTATTTGAAGGGTAATATGGCGATTGGTCACGTGCGTTATTCTACAACGGGGTCCTCCAATATTAATAATATTCAACCACTCTATTCCCAAACCTCTAAAGGTCGGATTTCTATTGCTCATAATGGTAATTTAACCAATGCCTTTTCTATTTATAAGTCGCTAAGTGAACAGGGGGCTCTTTTTCAAACAACGGTGGATTCAGAAGTGATTCTACATTTAATGTCCCGTTCACAATATGATGATGTGGCACTTGCCTTAAAAGATACGTTGGATAAGATTGATGGAGCCTATTCTCTGGTGGGACTCGGTGAGGATTATTTGATGGCGGCTCGTGATGTGAACGGGTTTCGGCCTCTTGTTCTTGGAAAGCTAAATAAGGGTTACATTGTTAGTTCTGAGACCTGTGCTTTGGATTTGATTGGTGCCCGTTATGTGAGAGAGGTAGAACCTGGTGAAATATTAATTATTACTAAAAAAGATGGTGTGAAGAGTTATCGTATGTCACGTCCAGCGAAGCCGTCTTTTTGTGTGTTTGAGCATGTGTATTTTGCACGCCCAGATAGTATTGTTTTTGGCGATACAAGCCATGATATTCGGAAAGAGTTTGGTCGTGTTTTGGCACGAGAACATCCTGTAGAGGGCGATATTGTTATGTCTATCCCAGACTCAGGGAATAGTGCAGCCTTGGGTTATGCAGAGGAATCAGGGATTCCTTTCGAATTTGGAATGACTCGGAACCATTATGTGGGTCGGACCTTTATTCAGCCGGAACAGAAGATCCGTGATTTTGGTGTGAAAGTCAAATTAAATGCGATTAAAAGTGTCTTAAAGGGGAAACGTGTGGTTGTGGTGGATGATTCTATTGTTCGAGGAACGACGTCTAAGCGACGTGTCTCCGCTATTCGGGATGCTGGTGCCAAAGAAGTTCATCTTCGTATTTCGTCTCCGTCTATTCAATATCCCTGTTATATGGGAATTGATACGCCTGAACGGCCACAGTTAATTGCGGCTCAAAAATCGACTGAGGATATTTGTAGTTATGTGGGTGCGGATAGCTTGGGTTATTTGAGTCGGGAGGGGATGTTATCTGCTGTGAAAAAACATAAGCCTTCATCTTTTTGTACAGCCTGTTTTGATGGCAACTATCCTATTGATGTGAAAAATAAAGGTAAATTTGTGATTGAATCTAAAAAAATAGAACTCTATGACCAAAAGCGACAAGGCAGTTGATTCGTTAGTATTACTCATTAGTGGTAAAGATGTTCAATGTCTTTGCGATGTTGAACAAGTCCTTCCTTTAGTTGAGGATGCGTTTTTATCTTACGGAAAAGGTGAGAGTCGGATGCCGTCTAAGGTCTATTTGGATTTGCCGGAATATAAAGGCGATTTTCGTGCCATGCCTGCCTATTCAAAAGGCCTTGATATGGCAGGGATGAAATGGGTTAATTCACATACAGATAATCCTAAGCAAGGGCTTCCCTGTGTCCAGGCAACGCTATTGCTCAATGATCCTAAAACAGCGGCGTTATTGGCTATTATAGAGGCTACCGAGTTAACAAGTATTCGGACAGGTGCAGCAGGTGGGGTTGCTGTCGATTATTTGTCATCACAAACAGCGTCGCGATTGGCCTTAGTAGGGGCGGGAAAACAGGCCTATTATCAGGCTAAAGCGATTCTTAGTGTTCGTCCTATTCAGGATCTGGTTCTCTATGATCTCAAACAGGAACGACTATCAGACTTAGTTGCATCACTGGATTTGCCAGAAACAGTCACTATTCATTATGCCACTTCCATAGAAGCGTGTGTTAAAGAGGCTGATATCATTGTGACTACAACGCCTTCAAGAGAAGCACTTGTATTTTCTGATTGGGTAAAGCCTGGTGCACATATCAATGCGATTGGTGCAGATGCGCCAGGGAAGCAAGAATTGGATGTGGCGTTACTATCTCGAAGTAGGGTCTTTGTTGATGATATGATCCAGGCCTGTCATTCTGGGGAAGTGAATAATGCGTTACGTGATCAGTCCTATCAGAAGTCAGCGATATCAGGTGACTTGGCTCAGGTGATAGGCGGGTTTGTGAAAGGTCGTTCTTCTGATTCTGATATGACGATTTTTGATTCTACAGGCCTTTCTATCCATGACCTTGCTGTTGGAACCTATATCTATCAACGAGCAAAGGCTCGTGGTAAAGGGGTGTCTATTGATTTTTCTTGAGTATGAGTGGGTTTGCTAAATTAATTTTTATAAGGATAGTTATCCTAGTGAGGACATGGCTGTCGTATTGGTAGTGCTTATACGTCTTCGGGTTTAAGTACATTTAGTTAGTGTTATGTTTTAGGTGGTATCGGTTTTAAGTTAAGTTGAAGGTTATCTAACTGTTTTGTTGATACTTCTGATGGAGACTCTGTTAATGGACAATAGGCCACTCTGTTTTTTGGAAACGCAATCACTTCTCTTATGGAAGAGGTCTTTAAGATCATTGAGACTAATCTATCGAGACCAAGTGCTAAACCACCATGGGGTGGGCATCCATAGGACAGGGCTTTTACAAAGAAGCCAAATTTCTCTTCTATCTCCTCTTTTGATAGTCCTAAAAGTGTGAAGATCTGATCTTGAACCTCTTTTTTATGGATACGAATACTGCCTCCACCGACTTCTTCGCCATTGAAGACCAAGTCATAGCCACGTGAGGTGACGGTTAAGAGCTCTTCTTTTGAGAGACCTGTAATATCTTGGCTAGGTTGGGTGAACGGGTGATGGACGGATGATAACTGGCCATCTCGGAGTTCAAAGAGAGGGAAGTCAGTGACCCAGCAAGGGACGAATAGGTCTGGGTTAATAAGGCCTTGCCGCTCAGCTATAAAGCAGCGAAACTTTCCTAACACGCTGTGGACGAGATCATGGTCGGTATCGGCCACAAAAATAAGGACATCGCCATCTTCGCCACCCATAGCGCTAATGAGGGCTGCTTGTTCCTCGTCATTAAAGAATTGGACAATATTTGATTGGAGTTTCCCATCTATAATCTTCATCCACGTCATGCCCTTACCACCGAATTTAGGGATAATGGTTTTAGCAAACTCGTTTTGGAGCAGATTTTTGCCTAGCAGATCGGCATGTCCCTTAATATTAAAGCCTTTAATGAGACCGCCGCCTGATAAAATCATATTGAAAATTTTGTAGTTACACTTCGTTAGAAGTGATGACACATCTACAAATTCAAGACCGTATCGTAAATCGGGGCTGTCGGATCCATAGGTTTCGATAGCCTTTTTGTAGGGGAGTCGTTTAAATGGTGTGGCGAGTTTAATGCCCTGTGTTTTGAAGACTTCTACCATTAGGATTTCAAGAAGACTATAAATATCTTCTTCGTCAATAAAAGAGGCTTCTAAATCTACTTGTGTAAATTCGGGTTGTCGATTAGGTCGAAGATCTTCGTCACGAAAACACTTTGTGATTTGGAAGTATCGTTCAAAGCCACTGGCCATTAAGAGTTGTTTAAAAAGTTGTGGCGATTGGGGTAGGGCAAAGAACTTGTGATCGTGTGTCCGGCTAGGGACAAGATAGTCACGTGCACCTTCAGGTGTACTTTTTGTGAGGACGGGTGTTTCAATCTCAAAAAAACCTTTCGTATCTAACACATCTCGGATGGCTTTTGTAATTCGGTATCGGCTAATAATATTATGTTGCATTCGAGGACGTCGGAGGTCTAAATACCGGTAAGTTAGTCGTAACTCTTCATCTACATTGAAGTTGCTTTCGTGGTCGTCATGTTGGTCTTTTTCAGTGACGATAAAGGGCGGTGTTTCAGCTGAATTTAATAGGGTTAGGCTATCACATAAGACTTCAATGTCACCTGTGGCGATATGCGGGTTTTTAGTGTCTTTGCTCCGTTCACGAATGGTACCTTGGATATCGATGACATATTCAGAACGAAGTGATTGTGCAAGTTTGTGACACTTGTCATCCTGTTCAGGATCAAAGACGAGTTGAATAATACCAGAGACGTCACGAAGATGAATAAAAAGGAGATGGCCATGGTCTCGAACCGTATCGACCCATCCCATAAGCCTTATAGTTGTACCACTGTCTTTGATGCTATAGCCATTACAGGTATATCTCTTCTTGGTGTTTGTTGTATTACTTTTTGTTGTCATCGAGTGTTCCTTGCTTGTCATTTTCAAACCATTAGACAGAAAAGAAGTGTAGCGCTTATTTTGTGAAATATCAATTAAATGACTGCTTTTAAGTTGGGTGAATGAGGTCTTTTTGAAATCCTTTTTTTGTTTATGGTCTGGGCTCATTACTGATACGTTTACATTCAGATTTTAGAGGAGCGAGATTTTTATTTTTAATGATTTTTAATTTAGGTTCCGAACTTTAATTCGGAGACTCGTGGGTCTAGGCTTGAGCGAAGTGCTTTTTCTATATAGGGATCACGTTCCCCTTCCCAACGGGCTGAATAACCATTAAAGGGTAGACTTCTATAGTGCCAGAAGGCTGCTTCTTTTTTAAGGAGTGCTATTGCTAAGCATAGGATCTCATTTTTTTCTATAAGTAATACAGCCTGTTTGTTGAATTGTTCATCAAGGGTGTCTAACATGGCGATCACCCTATCCATACTATTTGATTGGATGGCTTGAGCGACGTCCTGTTCTAGCTCTGCAATCAAAGGTGTTTTCTTTTGATTATTTATAGCCCATTCTTTTTCTACATTATGTTTTTTTTGAATCCAGTGCAGGCTTTGCTCAAATACGGTGGCTTTTAGACCTGGTAGGGGAGCCATATTCATTTTCTTTAAATATAAAGGGATTTCTCTGTTTAAGTCATTTTCAAGTCTATATATACTAAATGCTTTATACCGATCTAGATTTTTTTGATGTTTTTTTGTCCAGTAGTCGCTTGTGTATTGTTGTCTTTCTTCTTTTGATAAGAGGTAAGAAACATCTTCACTATCCATTTCGTGAATAATTTGTATGGCGAGATAACAATAACCACCTTTCTTTTTATAATGTATTAATATCTCATTGGTTAGTCTTTCTGAATGAATAGGTTGGGTATCTAATTGTGTTTTTAGAGTGTTAATTGTATTTTCATGTTGAGTATATCTGGTATTTAAGTCATCCAGTAACATAATATTAGTTTTTATCGATGGATTTGTTTGAGCTAAATATTTTCGTACTTCTTTTAGACAGGCGGCTATATCTTTATCTGATTCCGTTATCCTCGAGGTAGGGGTTGCTACCAAATAGTTGTATGATTCAACTCCTGGTAGGAGGGGGGGGGGCAAGCAAGGTTAAGGCTATGTTACAGATCCACATTTTGAGAAAATTATTCTTGTCTGAATAATCTAGGGGGCTGTCTCTATACCTTTTTTCTAATAGCTTTAAAAGGAGTCGTGTTATGTAAGGGTCGTTCAGGTTTTTATCTATTTCAATAGCAGATGATAGTAGGGAGGATCTTGATATTTCAGGGGTATCATAGGCCCATTTATCCCATGACATACTCATTCTTGTTTTCCAGAAGGCTATTTCATTAATAGACTGCTGATATGCAGTTTCGGAGTTGAAGCAGATAGTGTTTTCTCCCCAATTGAATATTATGTCGGAACCTTGTTTGTTTAACTGGCGTCTCTGATCTCTTGATAATGTAAGAGGGTTTTGATAAGGGAAGAGGCATCTGTTGGGAAATGTAGAAACCTGTGATCGGCCAGTGCTTGTACTGTTGCTTTTGTGTAGGTTTTGGTTAGACTTACTACGTTTTTGTGTTACTAATGATAGGTCTAATTGAGCTGGTCTTTGTCGCTTGGCCATATACTTGTGTTGGGTCATGGTTTTATATCCTTTATTTGAGTAGGTCTCGGTTTTGATCAATGTATTTCTGATGACTATATTTCAATACTCGATTATTATCAAGGATATTATTATAATTTTTGATTTTGCTTTAGTGTGGTATCGTCATGGTGCTTTCTTCCCAATAAAGGTGGATACTCAGGGCCCATTTATGTCTCTATATTGTTCTCAATGGTGTGTTTCTCTATGGAGCGGTCATGTCTCTAACATGAGTATGCATCGGATGAGATAGCGTCTACTGAGATTGTTTAGTTTACGACTTAGATAGGTTATTTATAGTGTTGTTATAACTATCCCCACAGATTGATGTTTTTCGGTAACATCATCTGTTTGCCCATAGGCTAGAAGGAAGGTATGGTTTTGTCCTACAACTAATGCTTTGTCACGACTATCGCCCGAGTTAAGAGGCATGGTAAAGGCTATTGTTGTGGACCCATCAGATTCGGATCCACTTTTTTCGGACAGGTTATCGGTCCCCTCTCCAAGAGTATCTGCTTGGTGTGTAAAGGAACTGTTGCCATATTCGTCAGTAACCGTGACGGTATCTTCGGATACGTATCCCATGATGATATTGGCGTCTTTCATAACGCTAGTGGGATCAAACCCAATGGCAACCCACCCTGTAGTCGGAGCTGTTACAGTAAAGGCAATGTTGGTGTCCATTACTTTCCATGTGACGGTCATGCCAATTTTTTCAATGGTTTTGGATCCGTCTTCTGTAGTCTGGGCCTCTGTGATGGTGGCTTCTTCTAAAGGTGAACAGCTTGTGGTGGCTACTAAAAGAAGAATGCCTACTATGATTAACTTAATAAGGGTCTTATTTACCATTCTAATATCCTTTCGATACCAAATCCCAGATACCATTTATCTGATTCGGAGCCTTTGCTGATTAATCGTAAACCTGTAACAGGATTATTTTGAATATTTAGGAAAAAATTATGTCCAAAAGTTTGATAGAGGATGCCTATGCTATAGGTATGGGTTAGAGATGCGTCACGAGCGATCCAATATGTACTGAGTATGTGGAAGTCCTCTAATAGGGTGGCGTCACAACCTATGCTTACAGAGGGCCCATGTTCATAGGTTCCTGAAATGATATTTAGTGCTGTGTGGATAGGTATGTTTCCAATACTTAAGGGATACTTGGTTTGAAGAGAGAAGATACTCAAAGCGTGGTGTTTTCGTTCACTAATAGAGCTTAATTTAAAGGTGTTGTAAAAGAGGCTTAATTGGGTAGTGGCAAACTCAATGAGTGGTAGATTGTAATTCATGCCTAGGTAGTATTCTTTTTGTTGGGAGGAAAGGCTTCCTTCAATGTCCATTCCGTCCATTAGGGCGACACGTGTTCCTAGTTTAACGGACGCACCCGTTGATGTACCTAAAAGGGTGTCTCCGGGTGTCT
>CAZIOF010000075.1:0-13272 GCA_964540745.1 uncultured Candidatus Marinamargulisbacteria bacterium | reverse complement strand
AATGAACGAATCTGACCCTAAATAAAAATAGTCAACAAATCGGTTGTTAATATAGGCAGCACATGCTTCACATGTACCACACCCACCTAAAATAAATGAGTCACAATTCGCCCCCTGAATAAACGACAGGGCTGCCTTTTTAATAAACGTACCTTCAGGACCTGTAAAGATATAACCATTAGCCAATTTATTCTGAGACAAAATGTGGCTAAGAATGGTCTGGTAACGTGGTGCCAAAAAATGTTTAGAATCCATAATTAAAAGTCTAACGCACCCTATGACCAGTGGCAATAAAAAGACCTAAATAACCCTCTCACCACAATAAACAAAAGCTATTTAGATACCAACAAAAAACTAGACTGAAATCGTTTCTGCAGGTTTAACATCATACAAAATATCATCAAACTGATGACGATATAATGGCATATTTAAACGTTTCTCATCCAAAATATGCCCAATGAACCCGATCATACGTCCAATCACAAAAAATGCATTCAATGTCCCTGAATCAATCAAATGGCTAATTTCCTCTTCTGAATAATTGAGGTTACGCCACATATCTACCATAAGCACACCTACAACACCATCCACATTAAGAATCAGATTCTCTTTTTTACTTGTCGTCACTAACTCAACTTTTTCTGCATAATCTAATAATTCACAATTTGGAAAAGACTGTCGCGCAAATTTCTTTAAAACTTCAACTCGCAAATCGGGATTTCTTAAAGACTTAATCCGATGACCAATTCCAGGGATAGGAACGCCTTTATCCTTCATATAAGATACAAATTCCTTAGGATCCAGCTCTTTTTCTAAAGCATATTTAAAGTACTTAGCCGCACCATCAATAGCACCTCCGAATTTAGGGCCAATCGTTAAGATCCCAGATGCCAAAGCTGCAATAAGATCTTTTCCTGCACGAGCCGCAACACGCGCATTATGTGCCCCACTGACAGCGGGCCCATGGTCAGCAACTGTCTTAATAACCGTTTCAATAAATTGTATAGCCCACTGAGGATATCTCTTCTTAAACCATAACAAAGACACCACGTCTCCAACAGAAAATCCTGTATCTGGGGTCGCCAAAGAACTAATCGGTACACCTGCATAAACAGCCTCTTCACCTCTATCATCTGAAATAGTACAAATAAAATTAGTTTCTTTACGTATTTTTCCTGAGTTAATAGCCGCTTGATAATCTTCAGGCAATTTAGGGGTATGTGCAGGTTCACTCCGCTCTATAACACCCTCTGCTGTTAATCGTTGAAAAACAGCACGGATCATTTGGGGCAAATGATTAAAGTTCTTAGGAACACGGATGCCAACTTCACGCATAGCTTCGTTTTTAAATTGAGCTGTTTCTTTTTCTTTATTTGCACTAGCTCCTGCATGTCCAAACTGGACAGCCCCTTGAAATTGACTCGCAACCGTACCAATACACCAACCAACAATAGGTTTGGTTATCCGTCCATCAGACACCGCTTCAATAACCTCATATTCGGAAAAACCACCGACTTCACCTAACATCACCATAAACTTAACGTTTGGATGAGCCTCCATACGGAGCATATGGTCCAAAAAACTAGACCCAGGGTACCGGTCCCCACCAATAGCAACACCCTCCGTAAGCCCATCAGCTTCTAAAGACATAATGTTAGCAAGTTCATTAAATAATCCCCCAGAACGTGTCACTAACCCAACAGAACCTTGTTTATGCAATTTTGTTTTAACAATATTATCAATCGACCCCCCAATATTAGCCACTTTAAAAGCGCCTGGCGATATTGCCCCAACTGTTGCAGGGCCTATAATAACTTTATTCAGCTTACGTGCTTTTTCATTAAGGATTCGGGTAAGTCGATCGGGAATACCTTCCGCCGTAATCATAATGGTAGATAAAGATTCAAAGGATAAGGCCTCTAACGTAACTTCATAAGAGGTACGGAACGATGCAAAGTTGAGAAACGTATCTGCATCAGGCTGGGCTAAAACAGCTTCCTCAGTCATTTTGTAAATAGGAATTAGAACTTCCTTAGTACCAAAAAAGAACTTCTGAAAACTATGGGATATTGTAGGCGATATAATCCCAACAACGGAGGGCGCTGTACGTTCACAGATATAATCATAATCCAACATCCGTTGAATGGCTTTAACATTATTATTCCAAAAAAGTGCCTTCGTATCTTTAGTAAATAATGGCGTCATAATCATTAATCCTTTCTTGAAACCGACATTCTAACAATATCAGTAATATGAGTCTCAGGCCCAAATACACAAACAGGAATAGAGAGCTCATCTAATGCAACCTTAATATTTTTCAATCCTTTTTCAAAATTGGGCCCTCCACGCCGGACATAGACATCCGTACCTATTCGCTTAAGATCGTCGCCATAATCTTGAAATGCCTTAATAATACCGCCAAACGTCTTAGAAACATCAGTAAAGTTAGCAATTGCGCCACCAATCAAAATAATTTTTCGAAGACCATCCTCATCCGCATTATCCGTTAATAATTTCAATACCATTTTCGTATACTGATAGGTCTCCTCAGTAGAAGGGTTCCCAGAATACTCCCCATAATTAGCAAGTTCGTTAACCCCAACCAAGTCTGAAATCGTATCTGCATAAACAACAGAAGCGCCGCCTCCCGCAACCAAAGTCCAAACACGTCCTTTTGGATTTAATAACGTTAATTTTAGACTAGCGCCAGCCCCCGAATCCAGCTCATGAATAAACGTTTCTTCTTCAGTAAGCTCCTTCATCCCAAATGACGTAGGAAACGTCAATGCCCCCCACTTTTCACTCATCAAAAAGGAGGCACAATCATCTAATTTAGCAACCAAGTCCAAGGCATAAATCGTGTCCTTATTAACCAAAAAAGGATTCAGCTCCAAATAGGAAAAATGAAAATCTCTAAAAAACTTATAAAAACTCAACGCTAATTCAGACAGGAAAGACTCTTCCTGAAAAGCCCCGCACACTTTATCAAAAATAAGACTTCGCGTTTCTATGGGAGATGCATCCACTGGAATTTGAATCTCAAAAACACTCTCCCAGTTTTCTTCTATGTCAACACCACCATCAGTTGAAAGGCTTAAACGATCAAACCCGCTCTCTGAAGAAAGCGCAATATAATAAGATTTACTCTCAACATTCCTAAAAGGTTCTACAATAAAGTGTGTTAATGCCCCTCTCTCACCGGACAATAAGGTCACTTCTTTTTGTGAATATTTGTCTATCCAATCACAAGCTAAATCCAAAGAAACATCACCCACTACCTTATCCTTTAAATAAACTAAGTTATTTTTGCCCCGTTTACCGAAAAGCATATCTGGTTTAACAACTAAAGAACCGCTCGACAACCAATCATACTTACTAACGACAGAACGTAATTCATCTGAACTAGAAACGAGAACAGAAGACAAACTCAACTTAAAATTTGGACCAAAATAATCATTCCAATATCGTCTTAACAAAGACTTTCCTGAATATTCACGAATATCTCTTTGTGCCATAATAGTCTCCTTAATAAACCCTCTTAATAAACTCTCTTAATAAAATTACTCCAAAAATTGTAACACAGTTATCATCAGATGTAAGTCCTCTTAATCCTTCAAATAAGAAGACCTAAAACCGTAGAAACGGTAACCCCAATCATAAAGTATAACCGCCAATCAGCATTTTCTTTCTTTATTTGAGTTAACTCCTTCGTCAATTGGTCATTGATTTCCGTTAAATCATATTGCACTATTTTTTGGTCTTCAAGAAGTAAATTAATCGTATTGCTAATTGATTTAAGTCGTGATTTTTGATCAATCGTATTCCCTTTAAAGGACTTAGACAAATGAAGAATTTCCTGAATCTCCGCAGTTGTTAAGTTCAATTTCTTTGCCTCTAACTCTGTCAATATCTTATCAATAATAAGAGCCATTTCTTTACGAGTTACGCGACGATTACCTTGAAACTGATTATCTTGAAATAACGATAAATACCCTTTATCAACTGATTTTTTTACAGCAGGATATAAACTTGAAGAGGTTGAAATATCCTTAATTGACTGACCATAAACAGACATACTAAAAAATAAGACAAACAAAACAAACATTCTGACATATAGCATCTTAACTAATCCTCCTATTATTTTATCACTATCTTAAGTGTACCTAATATATCATCTTCACGATGTAAATTCACCTTAAAAGCCCCAACACTAACAGCACGAAAATGAGCCCTAAACAAAGGTCTCGACCAAAGAGATTCAGGGTACTCCCCCGCCGTGAACGACAGTGAGTCACGATCTGAGAAAACAGAAAGATTAGCACTAGAGTCTCTTAAATGTGTCCCAACTGAATAACGGCAATAAGACACTTTATCCACGGAATAGGAAAGCTTTAAATTGAGGTTTCTGACAGAATCTCTATTTATGGAAAACACATCCACATAAAAATAATCTCCAACACTTACCATAGGTTGACTAGGCAATAAGGTTATCGCCGATGGATCTTGACGAACTACTTGCGTTAGAGCCATTTTTTTTGGAACCGTGGTTTTAGAAGTAATCACCGTATTGAGCATGAGTTGATTTCCAGGCATATTTACTTTTCTAAGCTTCCAATTCAACTGTTTTTTTCGTCCAGGATAGAGACTATCAAGCCGTTTAGTTTCCAAATCAAAAAAAGGAATAACTACACCTTTAACCGTGTTCAGAGTGGCCTGAATATCACGAATAGGAAAGGTTGTCCGGTTCTCCAATGTCAACAAAACAGGGTAATAATGAATACTTCTTTCAGAAAGCGTTCTGTCACCCCAATCTAAAGACACATGAAGCCGTGGTGGTAATAAACAATCTATCTGTCGTTGTGTTTGATTCGACTCCAACGTTTTTGAAGACACTTTCATCTTGATTATTTTTTTACCTACATTAGCCCCTGTCATTTTTAATTTAAGAGGAATTTGTCGCGTTTCTCCAACAGCTAAGAGACCCAAGTTTTGAGAACTTTGTCCTTCAACTAAACGAAATCCAGAGGGAATAACAAAATCAACCCACGTCTCTAAAGAGTCGAACCCTCCCGAATTAAGAATATAACCCATAACTAAAATATCATCTGTATTGTTCACATAGGTTTCTGCTGGGGCTGTTAAGCCTAAACTAAGTTGACCTGACTGTAACGACAAACCTCCCAACCCATAAAGTGTCTTTACCTCTCTAGATCCATTCGCAGAAATAGTCTGGGGATCCCAATACATAGCCAATGCCGTATCATTCTCAAATTCTCCTTCACGAATAAACGATCGCCCTTCATAATAAGGAAACTTCCAAATATAATCTGCCACCTTTCCCCAATTTACTAAATAGAGATCATCCGGAGGAAACACCTGTTCATCAGGTAATCGAAAAATACCTTGAGCAACAATATTCGGAGACACAAGATCATCAAACGTTTGCCAATAATCAAAAAGCGCATCTCCCTTTAGACGAAGCTCTGATGTTACTGAGCGTGATCCAATTCTGAAAGGTGCGCCATCATTTGAACCTAACTTAGTGTCTAACATAAGACGGACACCCACATTATGAGACACCACATCGTTATTCTTTATCGCATAAGAAATAAGAACCATATCCTTTACACGTGTTAATGGGTTTCTATATAAACGAAGCGTTTGTATAACTTGAACCTTCCCAAAATCGCAATGAGTAACAATCTGCTCATCATCTCGAAATTGAGATAAAATATCACCTGAACGAAAGATTTTACCAGAACGCTTATTGAGTTTAGCGCTCGCTCCTCCAAAAAGGTAAGGCTCTCCATCAATTAAAATTGTCGTATAGGACGTCCACGGCACTGGTCGACTAAAAATCAAGACCTGATTATTGTCCCGATCATGTTTAGGATCGCCCTGAGTCGTTTCAATAGCAAAATGTCCACGATCAGCCTGATTATCATTAACCACACATTTAATAAATTCATTTTCAATAACCAACATGCGTGACATACCAACATTACCACTAACACGCGTATCTAAAGAATGGTCACTATCTAACAACGTTTCATTGACTGATGAAACATGTTCAACTGATAGCCTATTCCCCGAAACAAACGCCTGCGATAAATCCGAGACCGTATCAGATTTAATGGTATTAGCAAAAAAAACCATAAATTGAGAACCTATCATCAATAAACACACTACTAGTTTTATAACCATTTAAATCTGCCAAAACTCCTATAATTAATCATAAACCCAAGATAAAGTAACATTTCCAGAAACATTACTCCCCAACTTACGCTTGGGCTTAAACCTCCAGTAAGTCACTACGATCTTAGTAAAGTGTTCATCCAGCACATCATATCCTGAGGATTCCAAAATGTCATGCCCAAAAACCTGACCAGAGGAACCTATTTGAAAACGTACCTTAACAGTGCCCTTCCAACCATAATTCAAGGCTAATTTTGGCTTCCCAACAACACCCTGAACAGACACCAAGGGAGACTCACGGTCACCCGGATGACGACTCGGAGAAACCCGTTCAGAGGAAGGGCTCTTTTTAGAAGATGTCTTGATCTTCTTCTGATTGGTCTTCTTCTGAACAACCTGAGCAGTCTGCGCTGATTGCTTCTCTTTAGCTCCCTGAGCATTTAACCTTCTTTGACGAGACCCTGACGTCTTTCGAACACGCTTTTTAACCGCTGATTTTTGTTTTGATATTATTTTTCGCCGCTGAGGCTTAGGTGGAGGAACAGACACTAAACTCATAGTAACCGGCACCTTATAAGACACTGTAACCACTTGATTGGATGTATCTACAAGTGAGAGCAACAATAGAAGAACACAATGGCCAATAACACTAACAACAGAAGCTATAAGCTTAATATCCCGATCCCACTGTGGCATATTAAACCTTTTTTTTAGCTTCTAATACCACATCAAAACAGCCCCCTAATCGGATTAAATCTAAAACCTCCACGACACGCACATAATCCGTTTCTTTATCTGCATTCAAAACAATATGCATCTCTGGTTGTTCAATAATTAATGATTTAACCGTCGAGATCAATAACTCTGGCAAAATAGGCTTATCCTGAAAAAAGATAGTATTATATTTATCAATAGAAACAACATAACCTAACTTATTTTCCGTTACACTAACAGCTTCTGGTAATGCAAGTCTAACACCCTTCTTATTCAAGACAAGCGTAGTAGAAACAGCAAAAAAAATTAATAAAATAAAAACCACATCTATCAATGCTGCCATCTCTAAACGTGGCTTATAATAACGGTTATTTTTTTGACTTTTAAGTTGAATAACTATGGCTTTACTCCAGAGTTCTGTCGACAAAACGTCAATATATCGCTCATCAAAAACTCTAAATCAAGAAGAAAAATATCATTTTTATGACCAAGATATTGATTCAGAAAAATAAACGGAATAGAAATACTCAAACCTGTAACCGTGGTGATAAGAGCCTCTGCAATCCCTCCCGATAATTGAGATGCATCACCAATGCCCCCTCCTGAAATAACATTAAAAATATCCATAAGCCCCAGCACTGTACCCAACAAACCTAAAATAGGTGCTACCGTAATAATACTAGACAAAATATTTACCCCTTTATCCAAAGTAGGTAATTCTCTCGCTGTAGCGTCTTTAATACCTATCTCTATATCTTCTCTAGAAGAACCAGACAATCGAATAGCCGTGGACATAAGCTTGGTAGCAAGATACCGATCCAAACGAAGCCTATTCAAGGTTGCTTGCTTGCCTATCCGAACTAAATCTTGCTTAACATCAGCAACATCTTCCTTTTTGAAACGATTCACTTTCAAATACAAAAGTTGATAAACAACAATATACAACCCCACCAATGAGCACAACAACAACAGATACATAACAGGCCCACCTTTTTGAAATAAAAAAAACATCATTTACTCCTCATTTACACTAAAGTTTATACAAAAAAAATTATCCCTCTTTATTAATAAAATGGATTAATTCTGTTAATTTACCAAAGTTCATTCTATTAAAAGGAAAGACAAGCCGTGATAACATTTCATAACCTACTTCATTATCTTCTAAAACTTGCTCTGACGTAAGTTGCTCAAACGCCCCATTAGATAATACCATAGAAAAACAATCATTAATGGTTGCTAATGACGCTTCCGATAAAGGTTTAGTTAATCGCATCACCGTTTTATCAGAAAAATACCTAATAGAATGATACACTCTATAAAAGTCCAAAATATATTGAACCGCCTCATCAATATCATAGGTTAGTTTATATAAACTAAGATCCTCTTCAGAAATATGCCCTTGGCCTAGAAGTTGATTTTCTACAAAGTCTATCCAAGCGCTCCAATAATCATTATTTTTATCAGATATCAATACAATAGGCCGAGGTGCGCAACGACCCGTTTGAACCAGTGTTAACACTTCAAACCCCTCATCATGAGTCCCATACCCACCTGGAAATAGAACCGTTGCATCTGACTCTTTAATAAAAATAAGTTTTCGGTTAAAGAAATACTGAAATGAAACCAACTTAGGATCACCTTCAATAAAAGGATTTGCATCCTGTTCAAAAGGTAACTGTATGTTTAAACCAAAGCTCATGTTCACTTCCGCCCCCTTATTTCCAGCTTCCATAATCCCTGGGCCAGCACCTGTAATCACCATCAAACCACGTTCAGTAGCCTTTGCCGAAAACGCCTCCGTCATTTGATACTCTATCTGTGAAGGCTTGGTTCTCGAAGAGCCAAAAATACATACCTTTCTAAAATCTCTATATCGAGAAAATAATTGAAACGACTTTCGCAACTCATTCAAAGTGACATCTATTAACTTTAGCTCACGAGGGCCTTTTACATCACGTAACATTTTATATATACCTAAAACAATCTGATCAACCATGTCATCATCTGTCAATCCAATATCTGATATAAAAGCATCTATTTTACTCTTAATCTCTTTCTCATCTGAAAGTAATAAGGTCAAGCAAAACCTCCTGTAATAAGTTTTATCATATCAATAAAATAAGTCTCATACACAGTAATAATATACTTAATCAAAAGTCAAAAATTGACACCAGGATAAAATACCGCTGTATTTACAGTATGAGGTACTTAATAAGGATCTTATCTACATATTAAATTTTCAATAGCATTTTGGCAAGAATGATCCTAAAAAATAATCGCCAATAAAAATTAAATGCAAGATCTTCTGATAATATAACGATACATTAACTATAGAGATCCAAAAAAAGGGGAATATTAAGTTTGCGCTATGGCCAAGTAGCGTAAAAACTATCTTTTGCACTGTAGAAAATGTCTTTTTTACATGTAATAAACAGTGTAATTACAGGACATATCAGCAAAGATATGGAAAGAGCTACATAAATTGAATAAACGATACAGCATAACTCCCCTAATCCTATTATTCAGCATCTTGTTGAACGGCTGCCATTCATTAAACCAACTCATTAAAAATGAAAGGTCTTTAACTCCCCCCACATCTACCAACTCACAACTAGTCCTTGATGCCTCCCCTGGAGATAAGGAGATTTATTTAGAATGGACACCTATCCAAAACGTCATTAATTACACACTGATTTGGTCAACAACCTATCCTATAGAATCTCCCTATAAAATCACACTAGACAAACCTACTTTTATTCATAAGCAAAGAAAAAACAACATCCCCTACTACTATAAAATTATCGCTCATATAAATGAAGTCGATAGAATAGAATCAACAACAATTGAATGCACCCCTAATAGCTTTTCCCCTAACTGGGTTCAGGTAGAAACCTTTCAAAACAAAAATATCATTACTTGGGACACAACAACAGATAGAGAAGGAACATCCTATAACCTCTATTGGGGATTATCTAATACACTAACGAAACACTCCCCCTTCAAAATAAAAAATACCCATCCCCCATTCACACACCATCTCCGTCCCGAGCAAAAGAAAGAAACCATTTATTACCTCGTAACAACAGTACAAAATGGTATAGAAAGCATCGGAACATTAATGAACAGCAATCCAATGACCGATAAAATCCCCTCAAATATCACACTGACTGAAAAAGACCACCATATAACCCTACAATGGGACCCTATCGCTAATATAACAAACTATACTCTTTATTATGATACAAAACCCATAACATCACTTGCTAACGCCACTCAAATCACAACAAAAGAAACATCCTTCACACACGAAAACTTAACAAATGGGTACCTATACTACTACTTCATTACCTCCACCTATGAAAATAAAGAAAGTCCCACAAGCGACCTCATAAAAGGAATTCCTGGAAATCCAACGCCAGCAATTCTGGACCTATATAGCAATGAATCCCAGATAGAAGTGACTTGGGAACCATCAGAAAAACACACATTTTATTCGATCTATATCCATACAAAAAATGATTTTAAATCAGCAACAAAAACACGTGCCCTTAATATTAACAATCATCTCTTTACCGATCTTATACCCAATACAACCTACTATTTCTGGCTAACCGGCAAAGGAAACGCCTCATTTAAAGAAAATAACAGTCTCCCAAGCACCGTTAAAACTTGTACAACACAACCCTTTGAAATAAATAATATTCAAACCTTCACAGGCAATCATCAATTAAAGATAACTTGGGATGCTATTAACCCCAATACAAATTATAAAATCTATTTTTCTGACAAAACATTAACTAATATAAAAGATAAAGACGTCTATGAAATAATCACAGCCACACCTTTTATTGAACAGAGCTTACTCGAAAACAACACCACTTATACATACTATATTCAACCCAATAGAGGCTCAGTTCTTGGAAAACTAGAGGGTCCTTTTCCTCTTACTCCAAAGAACTTTTATCCATCACATATACAACTCCTTGCAGGAGACTCAGAAATCGACTTAAACTGGACACCTGTACCAAACGCTACTGGCTATCGTATTTATTGGGATACACAGCCATTTATAACGATGCCAGACACCTATATAGAGGTCTCAAAACCAGCCTATAGACACAAGGCCCTCCAAAACAACACCACCTATTATTATCGTATCCAAACAGTAAAAAACGATTTATTAAGTAGTGAAAGTGACCAAATATCCACAACTCCACAAACATTCAAACCCGAACATCTACAAATCAAACCTGGCGACTCAGAATTACATATCAACTGGGAACCCGTAGCTAACGCAACACAATACGCAATATACTGGTCAACGTCACCTCACGTCTCTACACAATCAACAAAAGTCATAACAACATCCCCCACATATATTCATCGTAATTTAACTAATAATACACCTTATTATTACAGCGTAACGGCCTATCGAAATCAATTTGAAAGCCTACCCAGTAACATTATCTCAAGTTCACCCAGCTCAATAGCACCCGCATGGACGGCTATCAGAAGTGGCGACCAGCAAATCGAATTAGAATGGGAAGCGCTTGCTGACAGTACGCACTACAACATTTATATTCATACTTCTTCTGAAAATATCACTGAGGCAGGCACAAAGATTAGCCAACCCACAGAAAACAGAATTGTCCTAAATGCTCTAACAAATAACATGACCTATTATGTAGCTATCACTGCAACAATAGATGGTATTGAAGGAGGTGCATCAATCCGAAAAAAAGTCACCCCATCTGATTTTAAAATTAACAATCAAACAATCACCAATATAACCGATGAAACGGTCACTATTTCATGGACTAGCACAGAAAACTGTGACAACTATATTGTGTACCAATCTAAACAAGAACATGTTTTAAAATATACAAATAATGCTCCTATAATATCTCCTCTAATCCAAAAAGAGATTATTCTGCATGAATCAAACAAGGTATCGTATAGCATCACGGTACCTCGACGATTAGCAACACACTATATAGCTATCCAAATACAAAAAGGCTCTCTCTACAGCAAAGTAAGCACGCCCATCTTAATCACAACCTTGTAACTATCGCCATAGATCCAAAATAAGACTGTGGAAAATAAAGCAACTCAGTTACGCTATTACAAAATAACTAAGACATCAATTTCTAGGCCAAAGAAAGCTATCTAAACAATATGAACAGCAAAAAAGTTATGAAGATTACATTGTTTGGCAACAGCTCCAAAA
The DNA here is from genome assembly GCA_964540745.1 of uncultured Candidatus Marinamargulisbacteria bacterium. Lineage (GTDB taxonomy): Bacteria > Margulisbacteria > Marinamargulisbacteria > JABIPA01 > JABIPA01 > CAZIOF01. Next base: position 1,136 of record CAZIOF010000075.1, on the reverse strand, counting down.
TAGAAATATCGTAACATTTAAAAATGTTTAATATATTATATTAAATGAAATCAATGTTTAATTTTTCTTATTTCTGGGTAATCCCATGTAATGTAGGAGCAGCTAAAATAAAACATTAAAATTACCATTTTCAGGGGGGACAAAATGACACTATCGCACATGGTTCAACACTACCACGAACACAAACATCGTCAAAAGGATGATCCATATATCGATGAAACGATTCTAGAACTATTGGTTGAAAACAAAAGCGAAAACATTCATAACCTTTGGTGTCATATGAAAGATATAAATCCCAAAGAAAACAAAGATGCTTTTTTAATCACGTTAGCAGAATGCATTGAATATTATCAAAAACATCTCGTTGTTCCCATTGACCCAAAGTCAAGAGAAAACCCAAGAAAGACCGTCATAAATGCACTCATTTGCTGTGGCCCTGAATTAACAAATACAAAAACACCAAGCAAGGCAAAACTAATTTTTGCAACAACATTATATGCACTAACAAGCGACGAGCTCACTTATATTGTGGCAGAAAACATAGAACTCCTACACACAATAATCACCTGCAATAACAACTTACTAATGCATGAACAACCTAATGACATACAAAAAATATCAATGGAAACAGCACGGCTACTGAAACAAGATATCGCTATCAAAATAAATGAACTAGAGGTGGAACTTGAGCAACTTCAAGTAACAGACCTTAAAGGGCCAACAGAAGTAAAGTCTGTTTACAATGCATTTGAACAGCTCCTTAATAAAAATAGAGCTATAGACTTAGAAAAAAGGATCCAGGATCTAAAGTCACACTTTAAGCTATTAAAGCCCCCCCTTAAAGAGTCTCAATAAGTGTTAATATAAGCGAGCGAACTAAGTCTGGTTTTGCTCGTCCTTTAGTCTCTCTCATAACTTGCCCCATTAGAAAATCAGCCGATTTAGTTTTACCAGCTTTAACCTTAGCAACAACATCGGAATTTTGATCCAAAATTGTTTTAACAACACCTTCCAACTCACTGGTATCTGAAATTTGAGAAAGCCCCGCCTTTTCCACATAACGTGAAGGGGATTCATCCGTTTTAATACAATTTGACAATACCTCTTTAGCCATTTTTCCAGAAAGTGTACCCTTC
>CAZIOF010000074.1:0-3184 GCA_964540745.1 uncultured Candidatus Marinamargulisbacteria bacterium | reverse complement strand
GGCACCACCGAGACCCTCAAGCTCGTGTCCAACCCCTACGACGGGGAACGACGACCCGGATCTGTGTGCATCCCGCTTCCCGGCGGCGAGATAAGCCTCGATGAGGTAACCGCCGAGGTACTGGTCCGGGGCCCCAATTTGTTCTCCGGCTATTGGGGGCGACCAGACGAAGACACTGAGGCGCTCGAGGGAGGGTGGTTCCACACAGGCGATCTGGCCGAGGTGTCCGACGACGGTTACCTATCAATCGTGGGCCGGGCTAAGGAACTGATCATCACCGGAGGGCTGAACGTCTACCCGAGGGAGGTAGAGGACGTGCTGGTCGCCCACCCCGCGGTGGTCGAGGCAGCGGTGGCTGGCGTGTCGTCGGACGAGTGGGGGGAGGACGTCGTGGCCTGGGTGGTGACGATCGATGGGGTGGACTGCCCCACCATTGAGGATTTGCGAGCCTTCGCTGCCGATGCCCTGGCCTCGTACAAACTGCCCCGCCGAGTGGTTGATGTAGAAGCCCTGCCCCGGAACGCCCTCGGTAAGGTTGTGAGGCACCAACTGCGGGAGACTGCCGACCATGGGTGATCTACCGGGCCCTCCGACCCATCTAGCCTTCCACTTCGACGTGATCTGCCCCTGGGCGTACCAGACCTCGCTGTGGATGCGTGAAGTCCGGGATCGACAGGGCCTTAGGGTGGATTGGCGCTTCTTCAGCCTCGAGGAAATAAACCGACTTGAGGGGAAGAAACACCCTTGGGAGCGGGAGTGGTCCTACGGCTGGTCCATGATGCGCATCGGCGCTCTCCTCAAGCGCGAGGACCCGGTGCTCAATGACGCCTGGTACCTACGGTCCGGAACCGCCCTCCACGTCGAGGGGCGCAAGCCCCACCGACCCGAGGTAGCTCGTGATCTGTTGGTCGAAATGGACCTCGACCCCGGTCTAGTCGATCTGGCCTTGGCCGACGAGTCGACCCACGACGACGTACGCAACGACCACGATCAGGTGGTCTCGATGGGCGGCTGGGGCGTACCGCCCTTGGTGTTCCCCGGCGCCGAGGACGACGAGTCCCGCAAGCTCTTCGGCCCGGTCCTTATCGACCCACCGACCGGCGAGGCGGCCGACCGGCTTTGGAACCTCGTTCTGGGATGGCTGGAGTTCCCCCACCTGTTCGAGATGCAGCGACCCAAGACCGAGGCTGACCTGACAGCGGTGGCCGACGTGTTCCGCCCCTATATCGAGGCCCGGGAGTGGAACACCGTGGCTAACCCGACACCCTGACGCGTCCCTGCGGACGAGAAGAGGAACCTAAAGACCATGGATATCGAACTGGACCGCACACGAATCCTCGGCGGCCTGGAGCAGATCTGGACCGAGTGGTCGGACTGGGCTGACGGCCTGTCCACCGCTGACTGGGCCACCCCTAGCCGCTGTCCCGGCTGGACTGTGCAGGACAACTTGTCCCACATAATCGGTACCGAACACATGCTGCAGGGCCGTCCGGTGCCCGACGTCGAGTTCCCGACAACTCACCTAAAAAACCCGATCGCCGAGAGCAACGAGCGGTGGGTAGAGTCGATGAGACTTATGTCCGGGCCCGAGGTCCTTGAGTCGTTCCGGGTCATCTCGGCCGGGCGCCTCGGCGAACTGAACGCCATGTCGGACGAAGAGATCCTGAAAGTTGGCTGGTCACCAGTCGGCGAGGTGCCGTACCTACGGTTCATGAACGTCCGGGTCTACGACTCCTGGTTACACCTCGAGGATTGCCGAGAACCGCTGGGCCACGCACCTTCGGCTGGGGGCCGGCCGGCCGAGATGTCGGTCGAGGAGGTCACCACGGCCGCTGGCTACATCATCGGCAAGAAGGGCGGTGCCCCTGACGGGAGCCAGGTCGAGGTCACTCTCACCGGCCCGGTCGAGGCCACCATCCGGGTGGTGGTCGACGGGCGGGCCTCGGTGGTAGACGCTCTCGATGGGGAGGCTACGGCCACCCTGTCCATGTCCTCCCATAACTGGCTAGCCCTGACCGGGGGGCGCAAGGATCCTGTGCCGATGATTGAGGATGGTCGAGTGACCCTTGGCGGTGACCTGGCCCTGGCCGGGCAACTGGCTGAACGCCTGGCGTTCACCATCTGACCGACACGGGCTTATTGGCAGAGTCGAGCACCGGGACCCGGACTTCTGACCTAACATTTGGGCATGGCCTTTGGAGGTGAGTTGCTCACTATTCCGAGCCCGACCGAAGCCCTGCCCGGCCGCCGCGAGGCCATGCCGGTGCCCGAGGCCCACGAGGTCAACGGTCGCCCTCTGCAGCCGCCGTTTCCTGACGGCCTTGAGTCGGTGGTGGTGGGTATGGGCTGTTTCTGGGGGGCCGAGCGGGTCTTCTGGCAGACCCCCGGGGTGTGGACCACCGCGGTGGGCTACAGCGGAGGGCATACTCCCAACCCCACCTACCGGGAGGTCTGCACCGGGCTGACCGGTCATGCTGAGGTGGTCCTAGTGGTGTTCGACCCGGAGGTGCTGCCCATCGGCGAGGTCCTCCGGGTGTTTTGGGAGAACCATGACCCAACCCTGGGGATGGGTCAGGGGAACGACTTAGGAACCCAGTACCGCTCGGGGGGGTGGGCCGCAGCGGATGCCCATTGGGCCGCTGCCGAGACCGGTCGGACGGCTTACGCGACGGTATTAGCCGCCGCCGGATATGGGCCCGTTACCTCCCAGGTTGCCCGACTCGCTGAGTTTTTCTACGCCGAGGACTACCACCAGCAGTATCTGGCTAAGAACCCAATGGGCTATTGTGGGATGGGCGGTACTGGCCTGACCTGCCCGGCGGTACCGGCCTACTAAGCCGTTGGGGAGCCGAACGGTTCAGTCCAGGAGCTGGTCGGCGATCAACTCCTCTAGGTATGTCGGGTCGTACCAGTTGAGCTGCCACGACTTGGCTCGCCGGAAGTAGAGCTGGGCGTCGCATTCGACGGTGAACCCCAGGCCGCCGTGGATCTGGATTCCGGTGGCGCTTACGTCTCGACAGGTCTGGGTAGCGAACAGCTTGGCCATGGCGGCCAAGGTCTCGGAGTCGCGGCCGACGTCCCGGGTCCAGGCGGCCTGATACACCAGGACACGGCCGCCGTCGATGGCGGTAATGCCGTCGGCCAGGTAGTGGGCGATCGACTGGAACGACCCGATCGGCTTGTC
>CAZIOF010000073.1:0-5004 GCA_964540745.1 uncultured Candidatus Marinamargulisbacteria bacterium | reverse complement strand
AACGCATATTGCCCTGCTATATCTCGTTAGAAATGGCAGGTCTCAGCCATTTTACAACAGCTTAATAGAATGTCTTGTTCTAATTCGCGATAGCGTCTCTATACGTTATCGTCTCCAAAAACAGCAGGTGCTGAAACTTGGGGCCTTTCTGGTGCGTCGTCTATAACGAGATGATTCTGAGTTGTTCGTCCATGAGAAGAAGTGCGAGATGTGTGACTTTGGGGGACGTAGGTTGCTGGCTCAATGTTTCTTATGGTGTCAGGTACCCATAGTCCTTTTTCCATTTCAGAGAGTTTATCGTCATCGTGTGGACTGGAGGTTGAGGTGCTAGTGGCCGTTAAAGTTTGGCCAAGGGCTTGGAATAGGGAGCTAGCCCTTTGCTGCAAAGATTGGGAATTTATCGATGAAGAATTTGCGATTGAAAACATAGTGATGTCCTTTATGTTAAGTAGTGCCCCTTTGATTGATAATTAATTATCGGATGTTAGAAGGATAAAATTCATATGTTTTTATTAATGAAAGTCTTGGTAGAGTTTGAGGATAATGCTTGTCCCTACTTGAAGGCCAATACATAAGGGGATTAACCATGGTGTTGTGTTGAAGTGGTGTTTGGTTTCTTTTGCCGCGAGAATACAGACGAGCGGCACTAAAAATAAAAAGAGGCGTGCGCCTTCACTTCTTGTTTGGCTAAAAAAACATAAGAATAGAAATATAAATAGTGTTAAGACTGGTAATAACGAGTCATAGGTAACATACTTTAGGCAAAGACATTGCTTAACGGTTGTTTTAATATGTTTTAGACTCTTTATGAACGCTAGTGTTGAAATGGGAATGCCCACGAATAGAACATATTCAATGATATTGGTTAATCCTGCTTCTGAAATAATAGCCATCGTCCATTCCCACTGTCTAGTTTCACTGTGGTTTTGTAATGCACTTGTGTAGCGAAATAAGATATCGTAATTTAACGTGACTTTGAATAGGAGATCGGTTAATAGAAGACCTATTGTGTAATAGGTAAGACTCTTAAAAAGACGTAATACGGCTAATGACTTTGTCTTGCTATCAAAGCAGGTTGTGTAGAGTAGCGCCAACACAAAGGGAATGGAAAAGAGTAGTCCAAATGAGAAATAAATAATGAGATAGGTTAGTATTCCTGGAAGAACTGCCCATAGGGGTGTTTTTTTTGAAAATAGGGTTGCACTTATCGCTAATAAGGTCATAAGGAATAACGGGAAAAATGTTTGGTCTGTATGTAGGATCATTAAATTAATAGAGGGCACAATGCTATAGAATAGGCATGCTAATTTTGCAGTGTCTGTGTCTGTGACACGTTTTGTGAAATAGAAGAGTGGAATAAGAACAAGATAGGCAATAAAAGGCCAGGTAACGGCCATAAAGGTTAGCAGTCGTTTTAGTCGTTCTTGGTATGATTTTGCTGCTAAGAATAGTTGACTCAATTTTTCGGAGGTGACGTACAGAAGTGATAGCCCAGGGGGCTTGCTCTTTGTATGCCAACCTGAAAAAAGGAGTTTAATAACATCAAAATTGGTAATTGTTGTGGATGTTGTTAATGTGTTTATGGACTCTTTTTCTTTGTTTTTTCGTTCTCGGTAGTTTTCAACGAGATCTTCATAGTTTCTTAGAAGAGGGCTGATGTCTGGTTGATGTGCTGCTAATTTTACAAATTCATAGTGACCAGACGCTTTTTTTATGGTTATTAGACCGTCTAAATAATCACCGGTGATAAAATTAAGAGAGAATTGATAGGACGCGCCTAAAAGAATCATGATGGGTAATAGTCGATAAAAGGGTGTTTGAATACGTTTAATAATATGATAACAGGCAAAGGGTAATAGTATGACGGGTAGTAGGTAGAGTGGTGATTTAAGAGGTGTTTGAGTAAAGGGCCAGGGCCAGTATTGGAGTTTCGTAAATAGGGGGACTTGATAATAGATTAATGTCCATACAGATAGGGTTGCGATAATGATAAATAGGGTTAAGACGTGTATATGGCCCCATCTTTTTATCATACAATGCGATCTTAATAAAAGTCTTGATAAAGTTTAATAAGAATAGCGGTTCCCACTTGAAGAGTAATGCATAAGGGAATGAACCAGTTCTTGGTGTTGAAGCGCTGTTTTGTTTCATTGGCGGCTAGGATACAGACAAGCGGTACTAGAAATAAAAAGAGGCGTGATGATTCACCTCGCGTTTGACCAAAGAAACAAAGAAAGAGAATGATGAGGATTGTTAACAGAGACAGGATATCTTTATAAGCGAACCACTTAAATGTGAGGCAGTTCTTTAATGTTGTTTTGGTATGTCGGAGGCTATTCATAACTGCAAGGCCTATCATAGGAATGCCTACTAGTAGGATGTATTCTGTAATATTGGTTAATCCGGCACCGAGCATTTCTTTTGGGGCCCAGCTCCAATACTTCCACTCTCGATGATGGTGTACGGCTGTAGTATAGCGGACAAGGATATCGTAATTTAAGGTGAGTCTAAAAAAGATATCGGCCGCCAAAAAGCCAAGCGCGTAATAAAGAAGGCTTTTTGTAAGGTAGGGAATATCTGGTTTTCCAGTCTGTTTGTCTAGCGATAGTGCATATAGAAGGGCCATAACGAAGGGCGCTGTGAAGACTAATCCAAATGAACAGAAAATAATGAGATAGGTGAGTACCCCTATGGGGGCTGCTAATAAAGGTTTCTTTTTGGAAAAAGCAACGGCACTTGCTGCTAACAATGTCATGAAAAATAAGGGGAAAAAAGCCTGATCGGTATGTAAAATAATGAGGTTTACAGAGGGTACTATGGAGTAAAATAGACATGCTATTTTAGCCGTTTCGGCATCTATAATACGTTTCGTAAAATAGAAGAGTGGGATGAGGACAAGATAAGCGATAAAGGGCCATGTTACTGAGATGAAGGTTAAAAGTCTGGCGCCTCTTTCGTAATAGGTTTTTCCTTGATTGATGGCTTGGCTGATTCTATCGGATGCGATGTAAATTAACGATAGTCCTGGCGGTTTGCTTCTGGCAAACTTTCCGAGAAAAATAATTTTAAAGAAATCGAAATTGGCAAAACTATCTGTGTTTTTTAAGGTGTCAACAGAGTCTTTTTTTTCTTTTTTTCGTTCATTATAGGGTCTTACCAACTCCTCATAGTTTTTCATCAGTGTTAAGGGGTTCCCTTGATAGGATGCGAGGGTAACGAATTCACTGTGGCCTGACGATCGTTTTTTGGATCGGAGTCCGTTTAAGGCATCGCCTTCAAGAAAGTTGAATGAGAATTGGTATGAAGCACCTAGGATTATGAGCAGAATTAACAAGTAAAGTGGTTTTTTTGATGTTCGTTTGAGTAAGATATAACTGGCAAAGGGTAGAATAATGATTGGTAAAAGAAAGATCGGGGCATTTAAGGGTTGTGTATTAAAATACCAAAACCATGATGGTAATTCAGTGAAAAAGGGGATTTGGAAAAAGAGGATTGTCCACACTGCAAGTGTGGTTACGACCATTAAACCTGTTAGGATGAGTTGTGCGTTCCATTTTTTTATCATGATTTGGATGATTCATTCTATCATTTTTTTGTTGGGTTGCACCAGATGAAAAGGTGTTTCGGTTTTTAATAGGTTTATTTGTTTTGGGGTAATTCTATTTTTGAGTCGATAATATAATTGATCGATATATTTATATTTAAGGGGGCATACTATGCCAGGTCTTTTATCACTATTGATTCAATCTTCATTGTTACAAAGTCCTGTTTTGGGTGGTGCTGGAGGTGCTCCACAACGATCTGTTCCTCCAGGGCCTGCTTTGGGCCCAGCACCTAGCCCCGTTAATAGCCCTCCGCCATTGTTACTTCCTCCATTATTATCTTCTAACGATGGTAGTGGCGATAAACCTGTTCTAGAATCGGTTGCCAATTAGGCGCCTGCTGGTAGCTCTTTAGTTCGAACTCGTTTATTCGTACCTAACACTAATTAGTCTGTTTCTGCTGAGATTGGTATTATTAATTGTTGAATAGTTAGGGTATTCGTTAAAATGGGGCTTTTTTTTCTTGCAGTACAGTTTTATATAAGACTATGGGGTTATTTTTTGTGCGTTACAAGAGTGTCATTCTCAGTGTTGTCTTTGTGATGTTACAATGGTACTTACTGTTATGAATACCATTTATAAAAGTGGCAACAATGCCCTCTGATTGTTCTGAATTAATCCATCATCTGGTTACAACGGAACGATTGAAAACAGAGCGTCTCATAGCCGCCTTTCAATCTGTGGATAGAGCTCATTTTGTTAGACCTGAGGATCGTGATGTGGCTTATCATGATAGCCCCTTATCAATTGGTTTTGGTCAAACGATTTCTCAACCTACAACGGTGGCTATAATGCTTGAAGAGTTGGCTGTAGAGCCAGGTGACTCTGTTCTTGATATTGGGTCTGGGTCTGGTTGGACAACAGCCCTGTTAGGTAGTTTAGTTGGACCACATGGCCATGTTCTTGGCTTAGAACGGGAACCAGATCTCGTGTTTTTTGGTCAGCAAAATTGTGGTTTTTATGCGCATTTCCCAATTCGTATTGAACAAGCATCTGACGCCATTGGTGTTCCTAAACAGACGTTTCATCGTATCCTTGTTTCCGCGGCAGCAACAGTTCTACCAATGCCCCTTTTAGAGCAAGTCGCTATTGGTGGTTGCTTGGTTATTCCTGTTAATCATGATATTCATGTGATTCGTCGTGTTGGTTTAGATGCCTACCACACTGAAATACGTCATGGATTCCGTTTTGTTCCACTTATTTTAACTGATGGGTTAAGTTCAGATTCCTCCACTTCCTAAGCGGGGCGGTTTTTCTGTTGGTATTTGTTCTCTCTTTATTACTTAATTGGGGATAAGATACGATCGCGCTTTCTTTTCTCTCTTAATATTTATTTGTAATTTGCTTTTTTAATTTCTTTTTTACTATTAGAGGGCATTCCCAAGATCTATTGATATAAATA
>CAZIOF010000072.1:0-7565 GCA_964540745.1 uncultured Candidatus Marinamargulisbacteria bacterium | reverse complement strand
GCCGATTCGTGTCAGGTCTGTTTTTTTGATTCTTTTTCTCGTTCAGCTCTTACGTTCGTCTTTTGTGCTTCTTGCAGTTTCAGTTCCGCCATCTTGTCCTCTAGCTCCGATTCGGGGCAGAACAGGAGTCCCTCGGCCTGCTCATCTGTTAGGGCTGGGTCTGTAATTTTACTATTGAGTGAGTCCTTAATCTTTTGTTGTAGATCAGTTTTGTAGGTTTCTAGGTCCATCCCTAACTCTTTGGCCAGTGATCTATTGTATTCTTCTTTAACAGACTTGGCTTCGTCTGAGGCCTTTACCGCATTTGTCAGGACTCGTACAGCAAACTCTCGTTTAGTATTACTTTTAAGATGTCTCGTTTTTGGAGAGAGGTCGTCTACCTTGCTTTTTGTGGCTCTTGCCGCAAAGACCCGAGCATTGGCTTTTCGGATAATGCTTCGTGTTTCAGTGATGTTCTTTTTGTGTTCTTGAATGGCCTCACGTTTAGCCGCTTTTGTTTCAGCCGTAGCCTTTTGCATGATCTGGTTAAAGGTAAGGCCGCTCGATAGTACGGCTTCTCGTGCATCTTGTTTTGTTTTTTTAGCCTTGTCAAATTTGGTTTGTGCAGCTTCCTTTTTATCTAGAGCGTCTTTTTTCCCCTCTAGAGCGGCTTTTTTCTCCTCTAGGGCTTTTTCTCTTAGTGTTAGTGCTGCTTTATCTTCAGCTGTGTCAGCTTCGGCTGCAATACGACTTTGCTCCTCCTTAATCTTGTCTTCTTCCTTCTTAATCGCGTCTGCTGTGGCCGTTGCAAGGGCCTGGGTCGCTTCGAGCTCTTCTTGTGCCTCCTTAAAAGCTTGGTCAACGGGGTGGCTTTCTTCTAAGAGACTCTTAAGTTGTTCAGCTACCTCGTTGCCTGTAGGTTCGGTTAACGAATCAAAGAGCTGTTGTAGCTGTTGGAAGGTCGCATCTTCTATACTGGTGATATTCAGAGCCGTCATGGTTTGGTTTAAGCGCGCTTTTTCAGCCGTTTCGCCTTCGGCGGCTTCAATACCTTGTAATGATGATTTGATCGTGAATTCGTCTACGGTCTCTTGGGTAATCTCTTGATTAATCGTAATAGGGTCGGTTGTTGCGCTCTCAATGAAATGGTTCTTTTCTAGGAAGGTTTTGAATTCTGTGGTGGTTTGTGCAGCGGCCTTGTTTAGATCAGAAGCGATTGTTGTGGCATCTCCAATGCCCTCCGCTTTTAATGTTGTTTCGGTTGTTTTAAAGAGGGCTTTACATGTTTGATCAAAGCTTTCTTCGTCCACAGTTTCTGGTTCGGTTTTATGGAATCCAATTGCATCTAGTGGCTTTCTTTTATCCGCGGCCGTCATCATTTCTTGTCGTGCCGGCTCTAATGCGATCACGGTCTGGACTGCCTGAGCTGTACTTTTGTTGAGGGCACTTATATTGGCTTCTATTTGGCCATGAGGGGTGGCGTTTCTGAGTGCAAGGACGCCTTTTAATTGGTTCTTGTTTTGTATAGCTGTCTTTTTGGTGCCAGTCCCTAGTGACGCAAGTTTTTTTTCGGTCGTTTTTATATCGTTATTTAACGTCTTAATCTGCTCAGTTAATATCTCTTTCTGGGTCGTTAATGTCTCTATCTCTTTCGTCAATTCGTTTTGTTTCTTCTGCTTTGGTTTTGTCTTAAGCGCCTTCTGTTTACTCTCTAACTCTTTTTCTTGGGCACGTTGTTCTTCCTGACGGGTCGTTAGCTCGTTGTTGCAGATTGATAGCTTGCTTTTTAGCTCAGGTTCTTGGTTTTTAAGTAGTGTACTGATACATGTGTTTAGTGTGTCTTCGGAACACGCTTTGAATCGGTATACGGGTTCGCCCTTATGAGTGGATTCTTTTATAATACCTTTCTTTATCATTTCGGCTTTGATGGCACTTGGATCGAGGCCGGTCTCTTTAACAATCGCCGCTAGCCGGGTCTCAAGGGCATTTCCTTTTATGCCGTCTTGGAGATCGGTAATGGCTTTGCTAACCGTACGCATTTTATCACTTCTTCTTTTTTGTGTGCCTCTGACGTGTTCAGATTGATGTTTAAGGACAGTTTTGAGCTTGCTTGATTCTTTTTCAACGTAGGTTTTGAATTTAATGCGGCCCTCTTTGGTTCCGCCATCTTTACTGCATATGGAATCGGCAAGGAGGGACATTGTTTCACTGGTTGTTTGGGTTGAGATGCTCATATCTTTGCCCATACTTTGTATTTTTTGCTCTAGGGTCGTTGCCTCGTCTTTAGAGAGGGCAATGAGCGTGGCCGAGTTTTCTAGACTGTTTAGAAGACTTTTATCTGCTGGCTCTAACAGTGCATCGCTATTTCTTAATGCCTTAAGCTCTAAACTAAGCTTCCTTAACTGATCGCTACTCATGCCGCTAAGGCCGTCTTCTCCTACGGCTAATTGGAGATTCTTGCCTTCTCCTAACATCTCGCTGCCATGTGTCTCGTAGAGTGTTTTTAGCTGCGCTTTATTTTCAGTTGTCTCAAATTGCACAATTTGGGTGTCTTGTAGGGAGGCGTGCATAATACTTAATGATTGTAATTCACCTTGATTGAGGTGGCTAAGGGTTGTGGGGTTGGAACCCTCTTTTAGCATGGTGTTGGCTAGTGTTGGATTTGTTCGATTCATGTCACTAATTAATGCTGCGGCTTGTTCGGGCCGTTTAGTGGCGGCAACCCTCATGAAGTCGCTATCCTGGTTTTGGGTTTGGTATCGGTTATAGGAGTCAACACGTTCGGCACCAGAGATGGTGGTGTCAAAGAATAATTCTACATCCACTACCTTGGTGCCAAAGATACGATAGGCGCCATCAAATTGATCGGTAAAGGTTAAGACGTCTTTACTTTTGGGTTCAATGTTTTTCCCATGTTCTTCTAGGAACCCTTTGAATTTTTCGGCATTTTGGGCTATTTGATCAGTATTTGTCGTATTTCTTTTTTCTGCTTCCCGTACATATTCGGCCATTTTTATGGCGAGATATTTTTGGTTTGTGGGGCCTAATTTGGTCATCAGCTTGGTGACACCTAGGGCAGCGGTTTGGGGATCGCCATCTGCAGCGGCGTTTGCTAGCCCTTCCGCCATTGTATTTAGTATTTCAATGGCATTATCTTTATCTTGTGTGAGCATTTTATTAAATTGGGACTCGTCCATATTGTCAATGGCTTGGAGGCTATTTGCCATTGGTGTACTATGAATCATGCTGATACTGCTTTCCTCGTCAGTAAGTAAAGGACTTTTCGACTCTATTTGTTTCTGGTTTTCCGCGGCCTTGTCTATACCTGCGTATAATTCCTTTAGAACTTTTTCCTTATTTTCTTCTGATAGTTTCCCTGCTTCCACAAGTTTTTTGAGTTCTTCGTTTAGATGTTTTTTTGAATCCTCCGTATTCTCAACGCCTTTCATATTAGAGATGGCAGCGCCCAGTTGTTTCACATAGGTGAACCCTTCTTGGGGTCCACCGCTACCTTGATATAGTTCACTTATAAGCTCGCCAGCAGCACCGGCTTCTTCGCCACCTGTTTGTAATGCCCTTTCAAACTGTTCGGCTGTTTCGTCTACGGAATTACCTATTTTTTGTTTTAGAGCTTTATCATAGCGTTTTTTAATTGTAGACCCTTTGGTATCTGTGACACTTTCTGGTTTAATGGCATTCATTGTCTCGCTTAGCTTGGTGCCACTTTGGTTTCCTCGTAGGGACTGTCTAGCGTCTTGTTCAAATGCGATGCGTAATTTGAACGTGGGGTCTTCTATTGCGTCATCTTCATAGCTTTTTAGTTCTGGTGGGAGCTCACCGGTTGGGTTGTCCCTTAGATGTTTTTGGGTAAAACTAATTAATTTCTTTGTTGCTTCTTCTTGTTTGTCAGGAGCCCCTTCTTCAACTATTTTTTTGAGTTCTGTTAGTTGTGGCTGTACAAGTGATTTTGTGTAGTTCTCTTTCTTTTCGTGGTTGCTATCGCTTAGATAGCTATGGCCACTGTCGTTCAGTTTATTGATGGAATTGACACTTGTTTCGCTTAAACCAGAAAAGATTTTTGAACCTGCTTGTTTATAGGTCTGTTGGTCGTTGCCTAGTTGATAGAGGTCTTCAAAGTCTTTGCTTTCGTTCATTATTACGTTCTTAAGAAGAGAGGACCGATTATTGTTTATGTTTAATCCGGCGCCACCGCGATCAATTATAGACCTACTTTGATTATTTCCGTCTCGTTCGTCTTCCAAAAGTTTTTGCATCGTTCGTCCAACGATATGACTTTCACTATCATTCAGTAGAAGTTTTTCGTTTCCATCTTCCCCTTCACGGTTCTTTAGTGATAGTTCGTCCCTTCCGGTCCTTAATTGCATAAGCGATTCTGCGATATTTGTTGGCTGATCAGAGTCTGGCTCCATAACGCCCATGTGTTTCAGGATCCGGGCCATGCTTGTTGCAATTTGCTCAGGTTCCATGCCTTTCATACCACTTATCATATTTCCCATTAGGTTAGCAGCCTGTTGGGCACCTGCGGCGCCACTGCCAGCTCTATTTGAAGCGGCCAATATGTCCGCGGCGGCTTTGCGTTCCATTTTGAAAATGTCGATCTCTTTTTCCACGCCAGGCTGGTTTCTTAATTGGCTTAGTTGTTGGCCCATGCTTTGTCCTTGTGTTTGGGCCATGATCTCTTTGGCTTTAGTCTGTTTATTTAATTCGTCGCTAATTAAAGAAACACCGCCAGAAGCATCTTTTCCTCTGTCGCGTGCATCTTCTGCGATGACGTTTGATCGTGCGTCCCCATTATAGTCACGAGCATTAAGACGGCCACTTGTGACCCCATAACCTTCTAATGCCTTTTGTCTTTGGCTTTTTGAGGACTCTAAGTTTTCTTTACTTTTAGTATTGATACCTAGACTATGAGCATCACTGACATACGTGCTGAGAAGGGCTATGTTTGTCTCTCCTTGTGTTTTTAGGAGTTCGTTAGTCTTTCCAGTCTTATTGTTTATTGAGAAGGACTCATTTAGTTCTGCGATAGACGATTGTCTTTCAAATGTCATCGCCAGTATGGCTTTTCCTTGATCTGGCGATTCTTTTGCTAAGGCTTTCTCTTTGTCACTATTGGGCATGCCATCGCCAGTTTTGGATATTGCCTCTAATGCATCCCCTAATTTTGTTTCTACTTCTTTAATTTCTTTTTGATGGGTTTTAAATGTATTGAAGTTAGACTTGCCCATGCCGCCATCAGACAACATGTCCATGAACTTTGTGATGTCCTTGTTTTGTGTTTGATCTATGAGTTCATTGTTTTCGTCAAGAATACCAGCATCTTTAAGTAGCTTTTGGTTTTGTTTATCAATGTTTGTCAGATCTAGTTTTCCGTCTTTTATATAGTCTCCGTTGATTTTCCCTTCCTCAGTTAGGACTCCCCGATCTTTGAGACGTTGTGTGGATACATCGGGTTTGGAGGCAGCTTCTGTACTGACTCGCGTTAGTTCTAGAAAGGCATATTCGCTTGTTTGTTGAAGGGCTAGTTTTCCAGCCCCTTGTTTTGTTTTATCTGATCCATTTATATATTCGCCAATGAGATCTTGGAACTGGGGGCCGCCGTTCGGGTTTTTGTTTTTAAAGGCGGCTTCATCTATTGCTAACTGTTTCTCTTCCGCGTCGATCTTGGCCGCTTCTTGGGTGGGGTCTGTACTGCTCACAGAGGATTTCAATGCTGCTTGTTTGGCTCTTTTTTCTTTAAGTTCGGCCTCTACTGGTTTGAGGGCCTCTGCTTTCTTTAAGCCTATAGCCGTAATGTCAGCATTTTTCGTGTCTTCTAATCCTTCTAATTTCTTGTTTTGTTCAGCGCTTCTTGTGGCTTTTCCCTTCTCTATATCTTTTTCAGCAGCTTCTTTTAGGGCCTTACCCTTGACATCAATGTGAGCAGCAGCGTCGGTTTTTGCCTTCTCCAAGGCGGCGCCTGTTACTTCCCCTTCTTTGGTTTGTTTCTCTATTGTTGCTTTGGTCTCTTTTTTACGTGTTGCCATACCCTTTTCAAGTTCTATGATTTTTTTCTGGTTGTCTTTAACGCCACGACCTTCTAACGCCGCGATTTGTTTCGCTAAGTCTTCTTCGTCCGCATTATTCTGAGCGCTTAAGGTTTTGTCAGCACTTTTAGCTAATTCTAGTTTCTTTTTTTGTGCCTTTTGTGTTTCTCTGAGTGCTTTTGCTTCTGTACTTAGTTTGTCTGCGGTATCTTGTTTAATTTTTATTAACTCTTTGGTTTCCGTTATTTCGTGATTTTTGGTATACATGACCTTTCTTAACTCTGCACGCTCTTCTTTGGCAGCGGGATCGTCAAATAGTCTTCCGATGGATCCCATTAGGCCGGTTAATCCACCTTGTTGTTCAGGTGGTGAATTGGGGTCTTGATTGAGTTTTTTTAGTTCATCTCTTAAAAGCTTGAGATCGCCTTTACTTAATGTTATTTTGCCATCTTTATAGGCCTGTAATATACCCGTTATTTTTTTCCCTAAATCGCCTTCGTCAAGTTTCTCTTGAAGTTCCTCCCTCCTTGTCTTATATTCTTCACTATTTTTGGCGTGTTCCAGATTCCCTCTAGCGGTCATGACCCCAAAGGTCGCGCTTTGGACTGCAATCCTCTCTTGCCTGTTATTCCCTTTATATCCGAAACGTCTAAAGTTTTGGGTTTGGGTAATGTTTCTTATTAAGTCATGATCTAGCTGATCTTCATCAGCTAATTTCTCCGGATCTATCTCGTTTGCTAATATTTGTAAATCTCTATCGGCCTTTTCTAATCGGTCATCTATTTCTTCTTGAGATTCCCACCTTTTAAGCGCCCGCTGTTCCTTATCAGTTTTAATAAGGCCCCTCTTTCTGAGAATCGTCATTTCTTCTTTATGTTGCCTCTCTGATTTAGCTGTGTCTTTGGAGAGTAGATATTTGCCCTTGGATCCTAACATTTGGGCCATGGAATTTAGGCCGCCTTTTTCTGCCTTTTCTCGTTGTGTTCGGTTTTTTTTGGCTTGAATAGAGGCCTCATCCGGAACAGACTCGACCATGGATGTCAACGTGTTCTCACAGCTATTGGTGTCAGCATCCTCCCCGCCTAGATCCTTAAACCGGTCACTATCCTTATACAGTTTACTCTCTAGAAATCCATGCCCTTCTATTAGTGCGTTCGCTGCTCCCGCTGCTGTGCTGGCTTGCTGCTCTAGCTCACTAGCGCTTGTGCCACTTGCGCTTGCTTGACCAGCGAGCGTCTTAATGTTGGCTGTACGCTCTTTCTTGCTTTTTTTGTTTGTCGCTTTAAGAGTCGCAAGCTTCTCCTTTAACTCTTCTAAACTTTCTGCATCTTCGCTTAATCGTATTATTTCGTTTTTGTCGGCTGTGTCGGCCTTTTTTGAGGCGGCTTTTGTGGCTGTGTTTTTGTCCTCAGTTTCTTTCTTTACCTTGTCTATCTTGCTATCGAAACTTTGATTGGACCGACCTCTGGCGTTAGCGGTTTTGGTATCTATTGTCCTAAGTTTTTCCGTGCCTTCTTCATCCTGAACTTTCTCCTGTTC
>CAZIOF010000071.1:0-3089 GCA_964540745.1 uncultured Candidatus Marinamargulisbacteria bacterium | reverse complement strand
CTCAAGCCCAAGCCCAAATCCAACAGGCTCAAGCCCAAGACCAAACACAACAGGCTCAAGCCCAAGCCCAAAACCACCAGGCTCAAGCCCAAGCCCAAGCACAAGCACAAGCCCACGCCCAAGCCACAGGCGCAGCCCAAGCCAAAGCCAAAGCCAAAGCCAACGCACCAGTCCCAGCCCAAGCCCCAGAAGCCACACTCCCCACAGAGGTCGGGAAAAATTCTTTTGATATTAATCAGGGGGACTTAGACAATCATGGCATTGTAGGTTGGACTAGTCAATCTAGTGGGATAGTTCTTCAGCATTTTTCGGGATTTGAGTTTTCCATAGATTCACTAGAACTGTTAACGGATTTTCTTGAGAAAGATGTTAGCCGTTTACAAGTGGCAGTCTTTGAAATCGGGTGGAGGGAAGGATTGTCAGCTGCTGGAATTTCTTTGGGTTATGAGCAGGTGATTCCTTCGCGTGGCTTTTTAACACTTACATTAGACGATAAAGACTCAGATACCTACAGGCTTTCGATGAGTGATTTAGAACATCTCGTTCAAGGAGGATCGGTTCGCGTTTCTGTGGGCTCTAAAGAGACAATCCTAACTCTGCCTAAAACCAAACTGGATTCTAGTAATTGGGAAAAGGACGACACGATGTCCTTCTTGTTGGATCAGGATAAGGTATTAGAACAGGCTGGTGTTAACGTCCGTGGTATTGGGGCTGATGAGGGTGGTTGTTTTCTTTTATTTAAAGTAGGGATCCCGAGCATGTTAGCATTTGCTCAACCACTTTATAAACTTTCGTTACAAGATTTAAAACGCCTGCTTGAAAATGAAGTAGTGGAGGTTGAGCTTAAAAACGTGGGCGCGGGAGATATAAAGGAAAATCTATCTCTCTCAAGTGGCGAACCCAACGCTACTTCTGTTCAATCCATCGTCGATGATGCGCGCGGTGAGTCAGTGGGGTCATTCCTTGACGAGAAACATGATTTTATCGTCACGTCATTGACTAAATTAAACACTCTATTGGCAGGATCCCCATCCTTAGAACGAGAACAGAAGGAGGGAATAAAATCACTATTAGGAAGCCCTGGCGTAAGCAGGCTGGATATTTGTCGTGATTTTCCACATGTGTTTGCGTTTCAAGCGAAGAATGAGATGATAGCTGAAGTTGATCTTCTTAGAAAGTACCGTCATGTTCCGGCGTATTCTGTTTCAGATTCATTTGGTGAGAAAATAACTGAGTCATTAAAGGAACAAGAGGTGCAGGGCAGGACGTTGGAGGATATGCAAGCAAGGGAGGTTGACGTGGGCGCGGGAGATATAAAGGAAAGTCTATCACCACTTCTACCGTTTAATCTTTCTAACGAGTTTATTCCGGGAAGAACTGGTCCTGGTAAACATGCTCGATTACGTTATTGTAGAAACAATAAGTGTTTATTTATGGAGATTCAGAGGGGATATGAAGAGAATAAAACGTGGAAGTATAGTGAGCCCGAACAATCAGGCGATAAAGAGCTCGAGTTAGTTCCTAAGCCTGACTTAACTTGTAGATTAGTGAGAGAGCGGGAGATATTTTTTCCAAGCAGGCCTGAAGACCTGAAGAAATTTCATCTAGGTACGGGGGGGGCTGAAAGTGAGGGCCTCGAATTAATAATTGAGGGCCTCCAATCAATTTGGTAGTTTAGCGCTACAAAGCCTAAATCATATTAGGTTACATCCGAAATATAAAGTGGTGTTGTTTTAATATCCCCAACCTGCATCATGTTTACGTTACTTATATAGCGTTGTTAGGCGGTGTTATGCGAGAAATGGCACCTCTTGCCATTTGGTGATAGTTTAACATATCGACTTTATTCTATTTAACGATAGTTGCCATGTGCGTTTCAATTTTTCTTTCTCTTTTAAGTTCTTTCTGCGTCATTCTCAGTTGGAGGTGTCTGATTTGATAGACGCCTTTTTTTATGTTTATGCCCATCCTCGGCTGTGGTAATAGGATGGGTCTTTTTTGTGCTATAAATTTTTATTATAATTATACAAATGAAATTTTTTATAATAAATATCGATAATTAATTAAAACGTCATTTAGTTGACAGATTATAAATAGACGGGGGTTAAGATTATGATAACAACGATCACACATTTAGGTCATCTTTTCTCATTCATTTCTATAGCGCCATGGGCGTTATATGTAGACGGGGTGCCTAGTAGTTCTAGTCCTCCTCCTTCTTCTGATCTTCTTCCTCCTTCTTCTGCTCCTCTTCCTCCTTCTTCTGATCCTCTTCCTCCGGCTGGCGGTGGTGCTCTAGTTACTTCTGATTGGGGTGGCATGGGCCTAGCAAGCAACCAGGTGTCAGTAACAACAGGCGCCCCTCCTACGACAACGACGTATTCGAGTATGTCAGCTGTACAAACTAATAATGGACTTTCAGGTGCTAGTGAAGGTGATACCTATGGGGTGGGCCTGGGGACAGATGATGGGGGAACGATCTATTCATATGCGACTGATAATAAATGGGTTGATGAATCGGGTTATGTTGTGACACCTCAAACTGGGGATGTTGCTATTGAACAGACCCATATCTACTCAACTGGCGATACACTCTGGGGACCGAGAGATGCTCAGGTGAGCGTTATTGGTGATAGTGGGTCAACTACATATTCGAGCGGAACATCGGCAACAGACAATGGTGCAGTCCAATTATCGGATGGCGCTAACCCTCCGGTCATAACCTATTATACGGATACAACCATGGCAGGAAATCAAAATCTAGATATGGTTTCAGTGACGGATGGTACGGGCACAACTTATTATCCAAATGCCCAGGCAGCACAGAATTCATTAGGGACTGGGACGGATTCAACTTACACAGATGGAACGACCACTTATCGTTATTCAACGTATGCTGATGGTCAACAAGGTTGGCATGATGCAACGGGCGATGTTCAAGTGGGTAGTACCTGGTACGATAATCTGGTAGCAGCTTATTAATGGAGTTGTGTTCTAGGTAGTAATGGCACTTGGTATGCTAATGAGGCTGCTGCTAAAACGGCTTTAGGTAATACAGGGGGGGCACACTATACACTTGAACGTGACGG
>CAZIOF010000070.1:0-4375 GCA_964540745.1 uncultured Candidatus Marinamargulisbacteria bacterium | reverse complement strand
CGACAAGACCATCAACCACCTCTTGTTTCGACTCACCTGTAAGAATAACATCCGGTTTAGCTGGTTCTAATGATATCGTAGGCTCTCCCATGTTGAGTTCATTTACATTGACAGCGCTTACAGAGACAGCGCTTACAGAGACAGAGCTTACAGAGACAGAGCTTACAACAATCAATACTCGATTAAAAAATCCTTCAAATACATGTTTTGACCATAATAATTTCGTGTTCAGAGTAAAAGAGAAACTTGGCAAAAAAAATAACAAAAACCTCTTTTACTCTTACGATAAGCACTGTGACCCCAACCCAAACCACATAGCCCCCTGGCCCAGACAAACATCTATTTCAGGTTGTTCAGACACATGTGCCGTCCAAGTACTAAACGCATTTCATGTGTATGCTGAAGGTGACCCAATTGCAACCATATCAAATGCAGAACACCGTGCAACAATCATACATAGCCATTTAGCAAAAGCCCATATTACGAAAGTAACAACTGACGCTAGCAATTCTATGCACTTCTTTAACGAACTTCATCGACACAAGAGTCAAGGCGCACAAATTATTCTTCGTGTTCATCTTCATTAACCTCATGAGAGAGAGGATATAGCCGCACATGTGTGTCTATTTAATGGACTGAGAGATAATCAAATTGAACTGATAGACCCTACCATGGGCGTCTCTAGCATTCCCTTAGAAAAAAGCAAATACCTAGTCTCCACACCACAAGACCTCGAGTGTTTAAAACAAACATTCCAAGCCGAAATTATTTATAACAACCCTCATGACACCATTCGTGCGGCACTCACCGGCGGAACAGACAAAGACGAAGGAGATGTTCTAACCTTTGAAACCTTAAGAAGGCCCTCTAGATTAGAGCACCGCTAAATAGGTCTCTCGCTGTGTCTCATCAATAAGCCCTTTCTCATAATCTAACAACACACGGCGACGATAACCTTCAGAAAACGCCTGAAAACGCTGAACCTGAAAAAGATTATTAGGATCAAAGGCCTTCTTCCCTAATATAAAGGAACGAAGTTCCTCTAAGGGCTGATGACGTAGTGTATAGGGCATGGTTTTAGTCCCCAGGCCCCCGTGTTCAGCGGAATGATTTCCCCCATAACGGGCGGTAAGCCACACCATAAAATCCTCCAGATCACCTAGCGTCTCACCGGTTTCTTCATAGGCATGCAACAAATGTAACGATTCTGGTGATAAATCGGTAGACAACGGCCGTTGATCATAGAATCGATTAGGCGTTAACACATTATAATGAATAGCTACCCGATCCTGATGTTGTCGATAATGACCAAACGCTGCCACCTGACCATCCCATACCGTTTCAACAATCTCGGTACCCCGTTCTAATAGCGTTAACCAGCTAGACCGTGGAAGTGACAGATCATGGGGCACTATCATCAGGTCCTGTGTACGACTCAATTGACGGACCGCATCCGAAATCTCTTCCCGTTGTTGGACCAACTCGTCAGACTGAGATTCAGAACCCGCAAGAATACAATCGGCCTCTTCATCGCCAAGGGCTTCCATTAACGACGATTCAAAACCGTCTCTAACCTGAGTCCCCTCTGTCGTCGACGCCGCTTCTACAAGAATATAGTAGCGATACATCTCGGTAAACGGATTATTAACAGAGCTCATCTCCCAAACACTGGATAATGCAGGCTGATACATGACCTCTGCAACACGTAACGAATCCCCACACCCCTGTTCTAAAACCGTGAGTGCCTTCTGGGTCCCTTGGAGAGTATTAAACCCTAACAACGCGGTATAACGCTCTTTAGGTTGTGCTTCTAATTGAAAAACACCCTCCGTAATGCCCCCAAAATAACCCTGAGACCCTAACCAAGGAACTTGTTCAGAGGGCAAGACACTGTCTGGCCGAAGATCATGCCCATTCGCCACCACATAGTCCCGAAAAGTGCCCGTGCCATCAACCCCCTTAACAGAGCATAGTAAGTGCTGAACTCGGGTCGCCATACCACCTGCATTAGTGGCAATCACCCCACCAATAGTGGCCGTCCCTTGTGCCCCAAATTTCAGATTAAATGCATAGCCGTGATCTAACGCATACTGTTGAACCGCATCCACCGTTTCGCCAGCCCCTGCCTTAATCTGAGAAAGATTAGTATCAATGTCAATCCCCTTAAACTGTGGCCGTAATATCACAGAGGCACATGATCCAGAAGGGGTACTCCCATAAACCAAGCCTGTATTCCCACCCTGATTCACAATATCAAGACCATGATTTTTAGAGACACATATCAGTTTAGAAAGCGCCTTAGTGTCCGTCATAGACACCACACCAGTGG
This sequence comes from uncultured Candidatus Marinamargulisbacteria bacterium, assembly GCA_964540745.1. GTDB lineage: Bacteria > Margulisbacteria > Marinamargulisbacteria > JABIPA01 > JABIPA01 > CAZIOF01. The sequence goes on along the minus strand of CAZIOF010000070.1, from coordinate 2,046 downwards.
CCTGTCCAAGTGGCGCTCGATTATAGGGTTTTTCTAAAGGGGCCTTATCTGCATGGTCCACAATGACACGTGTGGATTTTCCAAGACCTGTCTGAAGCGTTTTGAAAAGATGACGCACGGGGTTCGAAGAACGTCGCATCTGTTGAACACAAAGGCCATTACGAACAGGGGCAAACGCCTTCGCTAAATGGACTAGCATATGGGTCTCCTTAACTTAACGGTTTAAATTGGGTGGAAGGATAGAAAATCTCAACTTACAAGAAAATAGAAAGGCTGTAAATAGAGAGCCATTATGTGACGGATGACATGTCCTTAAAAATAGGGATCACATAGGGGTGACGGCCTGTTTGTTCAAACACCCATTCACTCATATCTTTACATAATCGCAATTGAATATCAGCTAATGTTTGGCAATCTTGGAAGCGGTTCAACTGGTAATACACCGTTCCATAATCATTCAAAACCTGCTCCAAATGCCTCTCATGACGATAAAACACCCCTTTTGTCACAATAAGAGGGGCTTCTAACATGAGCTTTTTCTGAACGTGGATCACTGCATATAGCGTCACAACACCCTTTCGAGACAGATCACGACGTTCATCTTGCACCCGATCGCGTTGAAGGACACGTGCACGACCATCCACACATATAGGATCCGCTGGAACCTGTTGCTTGTCCACCAAGTCACCTTTTTCAAAAACCAAACAATCGCCATTACCCCCTAAAAGAATACGATCCTCTGACATACCCCATCCTTGTGCTAGTTGGCTCAAGGATAACAAATGACGATACTCGCCATGAACAGGGATATAATAATGGGGTTTCACACACTCATAAATCAATTTAAGATCATCTTGATAGCCATGGCCAGAGACATGGACCTTATTGTTGTCTTTATTCACGCATAAGGTTGCCCCTTTTCGTAATAACTGGTTCATGAGCTGATGCACATACCGTTCGTTTCCAGGGATAATGCGTGCAGAAAAGACCACCTTATCACCTGGCCTTAATTTGAGACCACGATACCCTTTCCGTGACAGTTGATCCAAGACAGAATGAGGTTCACCTTGAGAGCCTGTGGCTAAAATCACCACTTTATCTGGGTCGAGATGTCGAACCTCTTGGGTCGTTATGCGTAAGTCATCCGGAAAATCCAGATACCCTAAGGCCTTGGATAACTTCACTGAGGTTCGGATCGCATCACCTGCAATAAATATACGTCGCCCTGTCTGCTTAGCCATATCAACCACCTGTTGAATCCGATGGATATGGGATGAAAAGATCACAACAATAATACGACCTGTGGTATCCGAAAAGGTAGATTGATACGTCTCCCCTACCACAGACTCAGACAAGACCCGACCCTCAACACCACTATTCGTACTATCAGATAACAAGGCTAAGACACCCTCTTTCCCACGTGCTGATAGCCAATCCATATCCAACACCTTGCCATCAATAGGATGTTCATCCAATCGTAAATCGCCAGTATGAATCACACGGCCCGAGGGCGTATCAATCACAAGACCAAAGGACCCTGGAATACTATGACAGACATGAAACGGTGTCACTGTAATCGAACCCACGGTCACAGGTTGGTGTTGATCCATCACATGAAAATCTGCAGTTCGCCAAAGTTGCCGATAACGTAACCGCTCTTTGGCATAAGTCAGGGTAAATTCCGACCCATAGAGAGGAATTGTCATATCCAAAAACAGATCAGGTAACGCACCAATATGATCTTCATGGCCATGGGTCAAAAACAGACCTCTAATCTGGTCTTTATGTTTATTGAGGTAAGTAAAATCAGGAATAACCTTCTTAATACCCAACATATGAGGCGAGGGAAACATAAGACCCGCATCGATAATGATGATATCGTCATCATGCTGGATGGCCATCATATTCATCCCTATCCCATCCAATCCCCCTAAAAAGATGAGCTTAAGTGCCACCTGTTAGATAAGAGACAGCGATGTAAGCACGTCTTTAATCTTATCCCGTTCGTTCTGTGTGGCGGGAATCAAAGGTAATCGAGGACGCCCC
>CAZIOF010000069.1:0-13009 GCA_964540745.1 uncultured Candidatus Marinamargulisbacteria bacterium | reverse complement strand
GTATATTGAAGGAGCTAACCAGTTGATTAAAAAAGGCAGTCTCACGTTTTGTCCAGCCACTATTTCGGTGACAATGGGTGAGCCTATCATGGTTTCAAAGGCCACTAAACCCGTTCAAATTAAGTCTATGAGTGAAGACTTGAAGGATAAAGTCTATCATCAATTAGTCGACTTAAAGAGGGGGTAGGTGTTTACTTTTATGAAATAATCAATAGTTTGGTTCGACAATTAACCGTTAGCTCGTGTTTTTTCACGAGGACATACTAAACTATAGATGGTATTGGGTTTTTTGAATGTGTTTTAATAATTTATTGAAAGTAGTCAGTTACTCTGATTGTTCTAGTATCCTTTTTTCACGGACTAACTCATCGTCTTTACATTCGTCTTATCCGTTTCTTTCTGATTATGGTTCAAGTTGTGTTGAATTTAGTTCTTATTGTCTTATTCCTGAATCATCATCCTTAAAGAGTGCCTTTGCCATTCATCAAAGATTTTTTAACAAGGCGGGTGAGGGGGCTATGTTACGATCAGGGGAAGTGGTGTATCGGTGTCCTTTTCCTACTCATAAGGGAGAGTCTTTTGTTAAGTTAGTTGTGCCAGAGTATCAATATCCACGAGCTTCTAAAAATGGTGAAAGTTGTTATACACAGCTTGAAATAAGTGATAGAGAAAGATCTTTAAAAGAGCATTTAGATTGTTTTGTAAAACAATATTTGAGTGACTTTGATATAAATTATATGAGATCAGGGTTTGATAAATTGTGTGGGTACGCCTATTATGGGGTCAAAAATCCAGTATTATCGATTGAGGCTATCACGGCACTTTTTGCCTGTGATGACTTAATTGATAATGTTAAGATGACTTCTGGATTTATGCATTTGATTTCGGGGCGAATTGTGCAATCACTTCAGACGGGGATTTTGGATCGTTTACCAAGGTCTGAGCAATTACCGTTTATAATAGATACCTTAGCGTTAGTTGTGGATCCCAAATTCTTGAAAGACTGTGCTGCTTCTTTTCTTTCGACTGAAGAACAGGAGCGATTACAAACTCAGGAGGGGTATAACCTATTTCCTTTTACACATATTGCAAAAATTTATTGTCGTTCAGGGGGTGTTTGTCCTGATGCCGCACCTACATATGAATCTAAGTTAGAGTCCAATGACGGGCTTTTTTATACTAAGAGTGATATTTTGCCAGAAAAATCTTTCACTCTATTACAATTGGTTAGTGCTGAGGACAAGGTTGCTTTTGGCGATACCCAAGATATTAGACAGAAAGAGGCTTTAGAAACGGTCATGCGTAAGATTGGGAACGACCTATGTGATCAGGTAGTTTCTAATTATTCAAGTGATCGATGGAAACCTGTGTTGGTTGATTATCTCAATACCTATCGCGAGTATGTTTTAGGGACTAAATTAGAGGTTTCTGCTCGTGAAAAGAATCACACTTTTTCGGAAAACGAATATAAGTTGCTGCGACGAAAAACAGGTGGTGTTGAAGTCGCTTTCTCTATTGGGTGTATTATGTTAGGAATTGATTGGCCGTCTATTTCGGGTATTAAAGAGATTAACAACCTTCGTGACGTGGCTAATGACCATATTGTTTGGTTTAATGATCTGACCTCTGTTTTAAAGGACCTTATTGAAGGATTTGATGAAAACTTAGTTATAAATAAGGTGCATAATAAGGGTATGATGTTTGATGAGGCCTTTGATGATGTTCTGTCTGAGGTTAGTAACTGTATGCATGATATTGGAGCATTAATTGGTGAGATTAAAGACAAATATCCAGATAACGCGGATGTTCAGGCGTATTGCATTTTTGTTAAGAATTGGATTCGTGCTAATGTGGATTGGTCAAAAGCTACGAAACGTTATGGATATGAGGTATTGTGCAAAAAGTTTTGTGTATGATTGTAAAATGGTAGTATATGACGTAGTTATTGATGAAACCCTTAAATTTATATAAAAAAGGTTGGGGTATATTCTGACATGATAGAGACGCTCTTAAATCTTGGTATTGTGCATGAGTTATCTGAGTCTAGGGCTAGACGTGTCTTTTTGACGAATAAGTTTGCATTTATTTTAGCTCTTTTAGAATTTCCCTATATTATTATTTTTAGATTATTGGATCTTCCTTTATTTTCATTTGTTATTCTTCCTCTCGTTTTAACCAATATGGTTTGTATTTTTTTGAATTATAAGCAGAGGTATGCCATGTCTAGAGCCTTATTTATTATTACAGCTCACGTTGCAGCGTTTATGTATTCTCTTTTTTTAGGATTTGAGACGGGGATTCCTAACTTATTTTTTCCTTTTATTGGGATTTCTATATTAATTGTTGAACCAGATAATAAAATAGGGCAGTGGTTTGGGGTTCTGTTATCGTTTGTTTGTTTTTTCTTACTTTTGTTTAATCATGCCTACTTTTTTTATGTGCCAACTCTTTTGAATCCCTTGTATTTATTTGTTATCCAGTGTAGCGCTGCGCTTACGGTGTTTATGTTGACTTATTTTTTTCTTCGTTTTTATTTTCAAGCGAACATAATGTCTGAGAAGAAATTGAAAAAGGCCTATGATATCGCACAGATTCGACAAAAGGAGATGGAGACCTTGTCTCGGCAGGCAACGTTGTCACGCTTAACAATGGGGGTTGCTCACGAGATTCGAAATCCTTTAGCAGGGATGTTAGGACGTTGTGAATTAGTGTTGAAGAAACCAGAAGATCCCACTGCTGTGATTAAATTTGCGAATATTTTAAAGTCCTGTATTGGGAAACTGGTTAAGATTACGGATGCCATGTTGAAATATGGTGTTGATTCGACGCCTGAACGAATGCTATTAAATGTTAATCATGTCTTAGAAGAAGTGGTGTATATTGCGGAGGGAAAGTGTTTAAAAGAAAATATTGTGATTACAAAATCCTTTGATACTGTGTCAGATATTAACGCTAATCATATTCTTCTTTATCAGGTCTTTTTAAATCTTATTTTGAATGCTATTCAGTCCTTGAAACATGACCCAAAACAGATAGAAGTTTCTTCAAAACAGTATGAGCAAGGGGCCCCTTACTTTGAACAGCCATGTCTTGAAATTGTGATTAAAGATAATGGTGGTGGTATTCCGAACGCTATTCAAGAAAAAATCTTTGACCCGTTTTTTTCAACCAAATATGATCAACCAGGGTTGGGTCTATCCATTGTCTTAAAAAATATTAAAGAGCTTAATGGTAAATTAAAGGTGACGTCGTCCTCAGCAAAAGGAAGTGTGTTTATGATTTATCTTCCATTGGCTTAAGCTTGCTTAGTTGTTGAAATAGGTCGTCAATGAAAGGGGCTAACGTGTTTTCCTCCAAGATATGATTAGGAATAGGGAATGACATGGGAAACTGGAGATCTTTTAGCTCGGGGAAAAAATGGTAAAGATCTTCCATGTATATGAGCTTATTTGATGATAGACGGTCTTCTTTGATGTCGTTAAGAATAGCCACTTTGTCTGTCTTAGAGAGACCTGTTTCTAGAATTATTTTCTTTATTTCGGGTAGGGCTTTATTAAAATAGGTGTTTTTTAGGGTGTTTGTGATGGTGTATTTGATGACGGCTTCGGTACAAGGTTTAAGAAGGTAATCTTTTGCTCCATTGTGCAGGAGTTCAATGGCTAATGAACTTTCTTTATATGCAGAGAGTATGATGGTGAGACAGTTGTGACTTAGTTCATTGATTTTATTGAGCAGTTGCTTGCCATTAATATCTGGAAGGTAAATGTCTAGAAGGACAATATCAATGTCTGGATGAGTTTTGATAATGTCAAATCCTTTTTGTCCAGAATTTACCAGTATGGGGGTATAATCGTGATTTAGAAATTCTTCCAGGGTTTCGCCAAGGATGGGGTCGTCTTCAATGATAAGGACTTTTGGTTTATGTGTGGGAAAGAGGTTCAGCTCAGATAAATTTAAGGGAATGGAGAGTTCTGTGTTTTGATTGATACTGGGGAATAGGATGAGTAATTCCTTAATATTAAGGGGCTGCTTGTTTTCTAAACGTCCGTAGATAAGGTCTTTACTGAGTCGTAAACAGGTATCGATATTTTTTTCTAGGGGTGAAAAATCTTGTTTAAGGGAATCAACTTTTTGAAAGAAATTGACATTGTTGAGAACCTTTTCAATTGATAGTAGAATTGATTCTTTTGTGAACGGGTAGTTGAGGTAATCATAGGCGCCAGATTTGACTGTAGCAATAGCTTTATCAAAATTGGTTTCTGTTGAATAGATAATGACTTCGGGAAGAATACTGATGTCTTTTATTTGTGGTAAAAATATATCATTTGTTTTAGTTGAGAACTTTTCGTTCATTAAAATGACCCGGATCTTCATTTCTTGGGTCTTAATGTAGTCGATTAAAGATTCCTCATCTGTAACAATAAAGATATTGTACATACTACTGATAAGGGATTCTATTTGATGTCCAATTTCAGGATCTATTTCCGCAATGATGATCATTGGTTTGGTCATAATGGTCCCAAGTTTAAGTAAAAGTAGCTAATTATTCAATAAAAAGATTGATGTATTTGGTCAGAGAGATCCTTTGGATAGTCATGAATAAGGTTGGGGTAGATTTTTAGGGTTGCAGGAATGTGATGTGATTTCAATAGTCTGTATCCGTTGGTTAATGAGTTTTTGGTGAGGTCTCCTTTTCCTGTAATAAATAGGAATTGTGAGTTTTGTAAGGCCTTTATACGTGCTTGGTTTTGGAGTTTTTTATTATTGAAGGTGTTGAAAAAGCCAAAGATACAGAGGATATTGGGGAAGTCTTTTGGGAATAATAAGCCTGTTTCAATGGCAAAATTACCGCCTCTTGAAAAGCCTGCAAGTATGACATCCTTATTAGTGAAGCGATATTTTTTTTGGAGTGCGTTTTTGTAGCGAACAAATTGTTTTCGGTCATCATTGGGGAGCCTCAAATAGGCATGTTGTGTGTGAGATCCTTGCGGACAGATAAGGATAGCACCTAACTTGTCTGCAATGGGCTTCCAATATGGAAAGGCCATCTTCGGGGATTGGTTAAGCCCATATAGGGCCATAATGACTCGGACTGTTTTAGTAGTGGTATTGAGCGAGGGCGGGATGTATTCTAGTGCCGTTCCGATATTCTTATAGACCACCATCTGATAAGGTGTTGTTGCACTGGCTTCATAGAAAAAGAAACCTAGAAGTCCTAGCAAAAAGATATGTTTGTGTATATTCAAGAGGGGGGGCTTAAGTGGTCCCAGATAAACTCATAGGTTTCCAATCCGTAGATATGAAGTGTCATGCTTTGAGGGGGTGTTGATGTTGTTTTCGGAAATGTGAGTATCCCTGTGCGTTTGTAGTCCCCTTCAAAGGTTTGATTCCAATGGATAGGCACAATAGGGGTTCCCTCTATGGTTATAAAGCTGGCATTTACAAAATTAATTTGGAGCATTTTGGGGTTGTTGTAGCATTCGATATTAATGCTCATTTGGATGGTTGTTTTGGTGATTTGGGGTGTGATATCAAATTTGACGCCATGTTCGATAAGGCGTTTAGTCTTGAATTTAGGTGATACTAATTCAGTGCTGCGATGGGATCTTAACCAAATAATACCTGTTACGATAAATAGGCATAGGCCGATACCTAATAACCATTTTTTCATTAGTCTTGCCACTTAATGGAGCAGCCCATGCTGGGATATTGTTTCTCTGGAATGGGCTGCCCCTGTGAGAGGGCGTCCATCGCGATACGGAGCTCTTCGCGCGTGACTTTGCTTTCATCCTGCCAATTATCATCGATTCGGCCATGATAGACCAGACAGTGCTCACGATTGAGTAGATAAATATCGGGTGTGCATTGGGCGTCGAAGGCCTTTGCAACTGATTGTTCTCGGTCTATGAGGTAGGGGAACGGGATATTCCATTCGGTGACCTTTTGTCCCATGGCTTCAGGGGAATCGTCTGGATAGTGGGGATGGATATTGGGATTAATGGCCACTGTTTGAATGCCCTTTGATTCAGCATTACGTGCAAGTTTGATGAGTCTCGGCCAAACGGCGATAGCGTAGGGACAATGGTTACAGGTAAAGGCTACCAACAACCCTTTTGGTCCGTTATGGGTGTGGGAGTTAAAGAGGTTGCCATGGGTATCTTTAAGTGAGATGGGTGGCATGGCCGTTCCTAATGTCAGTGATTTTGATTCAAGTAATGCCATGGGTGCTCCTTTAGATAACGATCTTGATATCCTTAAGAAAGGATAGTATTTCTTTGGATGAGGTGAATTTTTCTCTTGGTTTACCGGTCTTTTCGCCCCGTTGTTTTTCTTCGTTATCGATTTGTTTCCAATCGTCGAAGGTGACGACGGGAATCTCTTTGTCATCAAGTTTATCTAATAGTGGTTGTGTTGACGGTGTTTTGCATGGGGTTAATGATTGGAGGTCTGAGAAGAGGGTTTTTACCGTATCGGTACTGTCGGGCTTGTTTGACCCTAAGACACCGCTAGGGCCGCGTTTGATCCATCCCACCGCATAGACGCCAATCATAGGGGTGTTGTCCTCATTAATTAATCGGCCATTTTCATTAGGTAAAATACCTTTTTTATCGTCGAAAGGAAGGCCTGGCATAGGGATGCCTCGGTAGCCGACACTTCTGAAAATCAGTTGGCAGGGTAACGGGCTGGTTTGTCCTGTGCCTCTGGCTTTTTGTTGACCTGCTTCTCCTTGGAGTTTATTGGTCTCAAGGGTAAGGCCTGTGACGGTGTTGTCGCCTTTGATTTCTGTTGGGCTTTTAAAGAAGTGGATAACAATGGTTTTTCGTTTGTTTTGCTTAGGCCGGTTGGAAAAGGCCTCTAGTATGGCCATGTTCTTTCGCGCTTTATTATTTTTTGGGTCGTCTAGTTCTTCTTGACTTTCGGGGTTTAGTTGAAGGTCCGTTTCTGAAATCTGAACATCACAATCGTCTAATTCGCCCAGCTCTTTGATCTCTAGTTGGGTGAAAGCGGCTTGTACTGGACCACGTCGGCCAATGAGGTGAATGGTCTCAACTTGGCTTTTATCTAATTCGTCTAGGGCATGTTGTGTGATATCTGATGTGCTTAGTTCTTGGATGGTTTTTCCTAAGATTCGTGCTACATCGATGGCTACATTCCCTTGTCCTATAATGGCCACCTCTTTTTGGGAGAGGTCGAAGCTGAGGTGTTGGTAATCGGGGTGCCCGTTATACCAACCTACAAATTCGGTGGCGGTATGGCTTCCTGGTAGTGATTCGCCTGGGATATTCAATTTTCGGTCTGTTTCTGCGCCACAGGCACAGATAATGGCATCATAATGTTCCTTGAGTTCGTTGATGGTGAGGTCTCTTCCGATTTGGACATTTCCATAGAAGGAGAAGGAGGTGTTTTTTGTGGCGATACGTTCGTAGTAGCGTTCAAGTGTTTTCATCTGTTGGTGATCGGGTGCTACACCACCGCGCAGAAGGCCGTATGGGGTTGCCAAGCGGTCATACATGTCAACATTAACCTCTAGGTCTGATTTATAAAGGGCATCTACCGCATAAAAGCCGCTGGGGCCTGATCCGATAATTGCAACGCGTAATGGACGTTCTGTGGTTCCTAATGTGGTCATAGTTAGTTTCTCCAAAACATAGAATGGTGGTCACTCGTATAGAACGGATAACCCCTTTTATTGATAGCCTCTACGGTCGTGATTTTTGTCAAGGTCGAGGACGATCTGAAATGTGTAAAAATCATAATAAACAAACGCAATTTTGTCTATGAAAAAGTGAAGATTCTTTGTGAAATATTAAAGGATGGGTCTTAGTTGTTCTTTTTTGATAAGGGCGTCTTCGATGAGCCGATCCGTGATCATTTTGATGATGTAGAGGCTGAATTGTGGGCTTGTATAGTACAATGTGATGACTTCATCCCCAGAGACCACTAATAGCTCACAATCTGTGGTACATGTAATAGTTGCTGTTCGCTTGTGTTCTTGGCTGAAGATAGCAATTTCACCAAAGATTTGACCTTCAGTTAGTGTGATGTCGTATTCTACTACTTTTGCTTCACCCTTGGTAATTATGTAGAGCTTATCGGCAGGTTCTCCGGCCCTGAAAATGGTATGATTTGCTTTGAACGATTGCTTTTTCATGAAGGGTATAATAGGTTTGAAATAATCGCCAAATGGTGTGATTTTAGTTACAAAACTTACCATGCTAATGATTTCGTAGAGTCGGAATAAGTTGAGGGGAAAGAGAATCGTGTTGAGGATAATGAGGGTAGAGTTTTGTGAGAGAATGGCATACAGGAGTAGACAGGTATTACTGACTACGGTGGCGATCCGGAGCGGGATCATGGTTTTCAACGAATAGGAAAAAATGAGGAGCATATAGCCTAAATAACCCAGAACTTGGGGCAGGCTTAGCGTACTGATATGGGCAATGATGTCGTCCATGGGGTATCCTTTCTTGCTTTCGCTTTCCTCTAGGGGGGTTGTTCCCTATTTATGGAGCCAATAAACATGTGGATTCTATTCAGTCTAGTGCTCTAATGACGTGTGTATTAAAACGGATCTTCTGTCTCAGTGGTATGGTTGATATATCTTATCGGCTTATGCCGCTTTATTTCGTAGTGGCGGATGGTTTTGTATCGGGGTATTATTTGTTTCATTTATATTGTTTTCGGTCTCTAAAAGCACTGTAGCAGTTTCTGTGAATCGTCTTTTTTTTGCTAAATCTGAGGGTGTTTTGCTATCTTTATTCTTTATTAAGGGATTAGCACCAGATTGTAAGAGTTGTATAACAGTGGCTTTGTGTCCTTTTTGTGCGGCTACATGAAGAGGCGTGTTCCCATATCGATTGGCTTTATGTATATCGGCTCTGTTTCGTAATAGAATGAGAAGGATGTTAGTTTGTCCATTCTGGGCGGATATATGAATCGGCGTAAAATCACTCTGATTTGTTGAAAGGACAAGAATGGGGTGTTGTGAGAGCAAGGCGTTGACTTGATTTGTATGCAAGACCTGTTGTTCTGTTGTATCTGGTTGTTGATGAATCTGATTAAATAGCTGTTCTTTCTCTGTTTTTTTGCAGTTATCTATATACGATTTAATCTGTCTATTATAGGAAGATTGTTCAATCTGGGTATTGTGTACGGTGGCAAAAGCCTTAAATTGTAGGTGTTCTTGTTGTTTCTCTGGAGAATTCAAAATATGGTATAGGGTGAGCAGATAGCGTGTGTGTTGGGTGGTGAGATATTGTGGTTGTGTTACGAGTTTATCAAAAGATGTATAAGCATCTTTATATTGTTTTTGTGCATTTTTAAAGTCACTAGATGTTTCTAAGGTTTGTAATTGTTTCTTTAATTTAGTGATGTTATCCGAATAAAGATGATGGTGGAGACGTAATAGTTGGGACTCTTTTTTTAAGTGATCCTGCTCTTGTAGGCTTCTCCCTATAACGGGACTAAAACATCGTAAAATTATACGGTATAACGGTAGTTGAAGCCATAATCGATGTGTTTTGCGTAGGGTAAGAATGTCTTCAGGACGTAGTTGCATCAATATAACGGGGGCGAAATGGTTATGGGTGATAATTGTTCCTAAATGAGTGAGTTTGGGCAGGTTATGCCTATGCCTATGTTTCTGTCTCTTACTAGTGTTTGATAATAATTTTTTCATTATTTATTTCCTTATGATGAATACCCTGAAAAAAATTCACGTATTTATTCTCCAGGGCATGGGGTTAATGATGTGCGGGGCTTTTTATCAGAGCTGTGATTTGGGGCGCTATTGTTGGGACTATCTTTTCGTTTATGGAGCTCAGATGTGAGGAGAGATATAGTCCCCTGCATGTGTATAAAGTGTAGCTCGTTCTTTGCCAGGGATAATGCTGTTTTGCCTTGGCTATCTTTAGCATGGATATCGGCGCCACTGTTTAATAATAGTCGACAGGTTTGTTCAAATCCTTTTTCTGCTGCTATATGCAGTGGTGTTCTTTCTCTGGCGTCTCTACTGTTTGGATTGGCGCCCATGTCACCGAAATTACTGATGCCTGTTCCCGTTAGTAATAACGATAGAATTTGTAAATGTCCTTCTTGAGCGGCTATGTGTAGTGGAGTGGCGCCTTCATTGATACTTTCTGTGATAGGTGCATTTATGTCGGCTCCGGAGATTAGAAGGCTTCGTGTTATAACGCAATTTCCTTTTGCTACCGCTATATGAAGTGGTGTGTGCCCAAATAGATTCAACGCATGTGTATGGGCATTGTGGGATAAGAGTATGTCTGTAACCTTGTTGTACCCATTCTCTACCGCATCGTGCAGTGGCGTATTCCCGTTTGGATGGATATAGGACCCAGATTGTTCAGTTGTGTTGCCCGTTATATTGGGGTTAGCTTTAGAGACGAGGAGTTCTGCTGTAATCTGTGGAAGATTTTCTTGTACTGCCATATGTAGGGGGGTATTTCCATTGCTATCTAGGAGATTTATATCCATTGAGGCTTTTATAAGGGCTATTGCCACATCTATTTGTCTTTCTTTGATCGCTCTATGTAAGGGGGTTTGTTTTTCATACTCACCACACGTGAACTGAGGTATGGTATTGATGCGGTGAACCTTTAGGAGGGCTTGAACGACGTTTAAATGTCCAAAATGTGCGGCCCAATGTAGTGGTGTGCCGCCTTCATTGTCACCTACATTTACGGACGCGTTCTCTTGGAGAAGTAGTTGTACTATCTCTAGGTTCCCACGGCTAGCCATAACACATATTAAGGTTTTGCCATTCTTATCTTTATGGTCTACATCGCTTCCCAAAGTTAAAAGCGTTAATGCAAGTGTTGTATGTCCTTTTTTTAGGGCCTTTGCTAGTGGTGTTTCTCCTTTGTCATCTGTATCATTTAATAGTTGTTTACGTTCATTGAAATCAATCCCTTCTAGGAGTTGAACGATGTCGGTATGTCCTCGGCTTGCGGCTACATGGAGTGGGTTTTGGCCTATAATATTTTTAGCTGTTATAAGGGCTTGGGCATGTCGGAGTGTTGTTATAGTCTCGTTATCCCCATGCCATGCGGCCAGATGCATTGGGGTCAGCTTTTTGTTATCTATGGCATTCACACGGGCCTTTTTGGCTAGGAGTTTTCTTATAGCAAGGTTATGACCGTATTTGGCGGCGATATGTAATGATGTTCTGTAATTGTTACTTAGAGCATGTACACATGCCCCAGCGCTTAAGAGTAGGGTCATGGCGTCTGTGTGATTACCTTTTGTGGCGAGGTGAAGAGGGGTATAGCCATCTGCCGTTCTGGCATTCAGATTAGGCCTGGTTTCTAGGAGTTCTTTTAATATTTTGCTATTACCTTCTTCTGCGGCTATATGTACTGGCGTATAGTTTTGGTCATCAGCTATATCTGGGTTAGCGCCATGGGATAGAAGTATCTTTATGGTCACCTCATGCCCGTAGCTTGTTGCGTCATGGAGTGCTGTACGTTTATTCTGATCCATTATGTTTACTAGAGGTTGTTGGACCATGGCATCATGGTGTAATAGGGCAAATGTCATAGCAGCATGGCCGCCAGCTGCTGCCCTATGTAAGGGGGTTCTTTTTTTCTTATCAATGGCACGTATATTGACCTTTTTAGTGTCTAGGAGTACGTTTGCCATGGCAACATGGCCTTCTTCTGCGGCGATATGAAGAGGGGTACGTTCCTCATGGTCTATTGCTTGTGGATTTGCCTCCTTGCTTAAGAGGTAATTTGCCATGGCTGTGCTACCCTTTTCTGCTGCAAAATGCAGTGGTGAGAGGTCACTAAGGTCTGTAGCATGGACATCGGCGCCAGCGTTAAGGAGTTCTCTTGCAACGTTTACATGGCCATTCCCGGCCGCCCAATGTAGTGGGGTTTGGTTATCATTATCTCGCCCATCTGCCTCAGCCCCGTTCCTTAGGAATTGTTGGACATAGCTTTCATCGCCTATGTCTGCGGCTATATGAAGTGGGTTGGTATTGCTTGTTATGTCTAACATCAGACTTAAATGTGTCGTTAAGAATTGTATTAATGTGAGATCAGTCAGTGTTTGAACCTTTTCCACAAGAAATTCGGTTATGGTTCTTTCGCGTTCACGTAGGGCTTTTGCGAATAGAGACACCTCCGGGATAAAACTGATCCTATCCACTGCACATTCTCTGATATTCTCTAGGATATCTAGGGCTGTTTTAGAGTGAGCATCTTTGATCCTTAGATCGGGGTTGAATGCCAGTAGATCTTCCCCAAGTTCTATGACGGATTTTATGGCAATATTCTTGTTTTTGAGCATACTTATCGCGATGTGTAGTGGCGTCTCTTTTTCATTTGTCTGTGCGTCTATGTGGGCGCCCGCTTCCAGTAATATCTGGCAACTCTCATGATGAACGTCCCTTGTTGCCACATGAAGTGGGGTGGCTCCATGGGGATCAGGGGCACTTAGGGGGGCTTCAAACGCGATGAGTGTGACTAATACTTCTACATTATGGGCCTGTGTAGCAAGATGCAAGGGTGTCATCCCCTTCCCATTTACCATGTTTATGTCGGCACCATTACAGATGAGAAGGATGGGCAGTTCACTGTTGAAAAGAAATGTGCATGCTTCATGAAGAGCCGTGTTTCCAAGACGATTTCTTTTATTTAAGATCGCTTCTTCTCCGAACGCGTTCAACAATAGTCTTGTAAATTTTATATTGTTATGACGAACAGCGATATGAAGGGGTGTCTCATTGTCATGACATACAGTTCTTTTATCTATCTTTTCTAGAAGCTTGTTAAATAAAAGGTGATCATCATGTTCGAATTTTCTCGCCATGAAGTGGAGAGGGCCCCATCCGTCATGATCGCCTTTTTTGCAAGGCCTTATAGTCGTTGTAGCATCTAAGCATTACGATAGGATTTCAATGCGTTGACTAGCTGGATACTGGTGTCGGTTTTTTATCATAAAAAAGAAGGGTCGCTTCTGGATTTGACTTTAGATTTTTTATTTTATT
>CAZIOF010000068.1:0-6638 GCA_964540745.1 uncultured Candidatus Marinamargulisbacteria bacterium | reverse complement strand
GATATTTGTAATATTAAGGGCTCGTCCTTAATACCCTTGAATACCATTCAAGCCAGTCTCCAAAACCTTGATAAAAAAGAGAGGTATGTTGTGCATTGTAAAATGGGTGGCCGTAGCGAAAAAGCCGTAAGAATGATGAAGAAAGAAGGCTTTTCTCATGTTTGGAATTTAAGGGGTGGTATTAATCAGTGGTCAGAAGAGATTGATCCCAGCCTCCCAACGTATTAAAATGGGGACACATATTATGAAGGAAATCACAGTTCAAGAACTTCAACAAAAATTTATTAATAAAGAAACCTTTATACTTCTTGACGTACGTGAACCCGCAGAATATGAAGAGGCAGCTATTCAGCCATCCGTATTAATTCCTCTTTCAGAACTGACAGAGCGACTGACAGAGCTTGATCTTAACACTCAATATGCGGTTCTTTGTCGAGTGGGAGGTCGTAGCAGCCGGGCTGTTCTAATGATGGAAGACCACGGTTTCAGCAATGTGGCAAATGTTAGTGGCGGTATTCGTCAATGGGCAACGGAGATTGATACAAAGTTATACGTGACATAAAACCAAAGAGCAACATAGGGGCGATTTTGAAAGGAGATTAACATGGCAAAAAATAAAGTAACAGTAGTAGGAGCAGGGTTTGTAGGTGCTACAGCAGCACAGAGGGTTGTTGAGAAGCAATTGGCAGATGTGGTATTGATTGACATCGTTGAAGGGATGCCTCAAGGAAAAGCGTTAGACATGATGCAATCTGCTGCAGTAGAGGGGTTTGATACCAAGATCAAAGGGACTAACGATTATAAGGATACGGCGAACTCTGATGTTGTAGTAGTGACAGCAGGGATTGCGCGGAAACCAGGTATGTCACGAGACGATTTATTGAATACAAACGCCAAAATCGTAGGCGGCGTTGTTGAACAAGTTGTTAAAAATTCACCTAATGCCATCATTATTATTGTATCCAATCCATTAGATGTGATGACGCATCTAGCCTGGCAGACATCTGGTTTACCAAGCGAACGTGTTGTAGGCATGGCAGGGGTCTTAGATTCTTCTCGTTATGCATGTTTTATTGCAGAGGAATTGAACTGCTCAATCAAAGATGTAAAGGCAATGGTACTGGGTGGTCATGGCGATTCAATGGTCCCCGTTCCTGCTTATTCAACCGTAAATGGTATTCCTATTACACAATTAATGGCAGCAGATCGTATTGAGGCAATCAATGATCGGACTCGTAATGGTGGGGCAGAAATCGTGAAGTTCCTTAAAACAGGAAGTGCTTATTATGCCCCGTCCTCATCAGCCGTTGCCATGGTGGAAGCCGTCTTATTAGACTCAAATAGAGTGTTGCCTGCTTGTGCACGATTGACAGGCCAATATGGGCTTAATGATATTTACTGTGGTGTTCCTGTTCACTTAGGTAAAAATGGTGTGACTAAAGTACTTGAGATAGAGCTTAATCAACCTGATTTAGCGGCCTTAAAAAAATCATCGGATGATGTGCGGCAAGTGATTGAAAAATTATCAGTCGCCTCGCCTAACTAGACAATTAGAGTAAGAAAGGTGAATCAATTATGGTTTCTTTAAAACACTATTTAGCCAGTTCCATTGGGAAAAAACAGATTGCAGCACTCTCAGGGCTTCTCTTGATAGGTTTTGTGATCATGCATTTGTCTGGGAATCTTTTATTGTTTAAAGGCCCGGAAGCATTTAACGGGTATGTGGACTTTTTGCATTCCTTTGGTATGGGTTTGTACATTGCGGAAATAGGGTTGCTATTGTTATTTTTAACGCATATGGGGTTTACAGCACGAATCGTTTATGAGAATAAAAAGGCGAGACCAAAGGGGTATAAAAGAGACACAGATGAAGCGCTTCTTGCACGTTTAATGCCGCTCACTGGGGTTATCCTACTCGTATTTTTAGTGATTCATTTGATTGACTATCGGTTTGCTGAAATGGATGGGGTGATGAGTTTGGTTGAAGGGCGAAACTTAGGCCTATACGGACTTGTTTACAATTCTTTTAAGACGAGTGTCTTTCGTGTATTTCTTTACTTAGTGGCAATGATTGGGATTGGGGCCCATTTAAGTCATGCCTTTCAAAGTGTGTTTAGAACCTTTGGGTTTTTCAACCCTAAATATAATGATGTACTCAAAAAAGCAGGCTTTATTCTTGGTAGTATTGTGACAGTGGGGTTTAGTTCGATCCCCCTTGCCATTTATATGTCAATTATTTAAACCTCAAGGAAGGAACCCTAACGATGGAGTTGAAGTCACAGATTCCAGATGGTCCCGTAGAAGAGAAATGGGAAAATCATAAATTTAATGTCAAACTAGTTAATCCAGCGAATAAACGAAAATACAATATTATTATAGTAGGAACGGGCCTTGCGGGTAGTTCAGCCGCTGCGAGTCTTGGCGAATTGGGCTATAATATCAAAGCTTTTTGTATCCATGAAAGTCCACGACGTGCCCACAGTATCGCAGCACAAGGCGGCATTAATGCTGCAAAGAACTATTGTAATGATGGCGATAGTGTCCATCGTCTCTTTTATGATACGGTTAAGGGTGGTGATTTCCGTTCTAGAGAGGCAAACGTCCATCGTTTAGCCGAAGTGAGTGTAAATATTATTGACCAATGTGTTGCTCAAGGCGTTCCTTTTGCCAGGGATTATGGTGGATTATTGGATAATCGTTCCTTTGGTGGGGCACAAGTGTCTCGTACGTTTTATGCGAAAGGGCAGACGGGTCAACAGCTGTTATTAGGTGCTTACAGCGCCATGATGAAGGAAGTTGAGAAGGGACAGGTTACGTTATATAACCAACGTGAAATGCTGGACCTTGTGTTAGTAGATGGTAAAGCCAAAGGGATTACGGTCAGACATCGTGTTACAGGAGAGATAGAGACCCATACTGCGGATGCGGTTATTTTGGCAACAGGTGGCTATGGCAATGTTTTTTATTTATCAACGAATGCCATGGCTTGTAATGTAACAGCCGCATGGCGTGCCCATAAAGAGGGTGCCCTTTTTGCGAATCCTTGTTATACCCAAATTCACCCAACATGTATTCCTGTTAAGGGTGATTATCAGTCAAAATTAACTCTAATGAGTGAGAGTTTGAGAAATGATGGACGTGTTTGGGTTCCTAAGAAAAAAGGAGATAAACGTGCACCCCATGAGATCCCTGAAAATGAAAGAGATTATTATCTAGAACGAAAATACCCGAGCTTTGGAAATCTTGTCCCTCGAGATTTAGCGTCTCGAAACGCGAAATATGTATGTGACGAAGGGCGGGGTGTTGGGGCGACAGGCTTAGCTGTTTATTTAGATTTTGAAGAGTCTATCAAGAGGTTAGGCGAAAACCAAATACGATCCCGTTACGGCAATTTGTTCGAGATGTATGATCGTATTATGAATTCAGACCCTTATAAATCACCCATGATGATTTACCCTGCTATCCATTATACGATGGGTGGTTTATGGGTAGACTATAATTTAATGAGCAATGTTCCGGGTCTTTTTGTAGCGGGTGAAGCGAATTTCTCTGACCATGGTGCAAATCGGTTAGGTGCAAGTGCGTTAATGCAAGGGTTAGCGGATGGTTATTTTGTATTACCAACAACGATAGGAAACTATCTTGCAGATGAAACCCCAGGATCGATATCCTCAGATAATTCGGTTTTTAAAGAATCTATAGAACAGTCACAGGAAAAAATTGACAAACTAATGAACATAAAAGGAAAACGAACGGTTGATGACTTTCATCGTGAGTTGGGACTTTTAATGTGGGATAAATGTGGGATGTCACGTCATGAGAAAGGGTTAAAGGAAGCAATAAAGAAAATTCCTGAAATCCGAAAAGAGTTCCATGAGAATGTGACAATACCTGGCAAAACAGATAGTTATAATGAAGAACTGGAAAAAGCGGGAAGAGTGTCTGACTTTCTAGAGTTTTCGGAGCTTATGTGTCGTGATGCCTTAGAACGAAAAGAGTCTTGTGGAGGCCACTATAGAGAAGAGAGTCAAACTCCTGAAGGGGAGGCCATACGAAACGATAAAGACTTTTGTCATGTTGCGGCTTGGGAGTTCAAAGGTGTTGGTAAGTCTCCCAAACTGCATAAAGAGGCCTTAACATACGATACTGTGAAACTCGCTCAAAGGAGTTATAAGTAATGAGTAAAACCATTAATTTAACATTGAAAATATGGCGGCAGAATGGGCCTGATGAGAAGGGTGAATTTGAGGTATATGATGCTAAAAATATTGATAGAAGCGCCTCTTTTTTAGAGATGTTAGATATCGTCAATCAACAGCTCATATTAGAAGGTAAAGAGCCGATTGCGTTCGATCATGATTGTCGTGAAGGGATTTGTGGAAGTTGTGGCGCAATGGTAGATGGAAAGCCCCATGGGCCCGTCAGCAAAACAACCATCTGTCAGCTCCATATGTATCACTATAACGATGGTGATTCTATTGTAATAGAGCCATTTCGTGCAAAAGGACTTCCAATAGTCAAAGACTTAGTCGTCGACCGCTCAGCCTTTGATCGTGTTATTACGGCGGGTGGCTATATCTCTGTAAAAACAGGAGCCGCTCCAGATGGGAATGCCATTGCCATCCCCAAAGAGGATGCCGATAAGGCCTTTAATGCAGCAACCTGTATTGGCTGTAGTGCCTGTGTGGCATCCTGTCCTAATGCGTCGGCCATGTTGTTTGTCTCTGCAAAAATTAATCAATTAAAATTGCTTCCTCAAGGACAGACAGAAAAAAAGAGACGTGTTTTAAATATGATTCAGGCTATGGACGATGAAAACTTTGGAAATTGTTCGAATGCCTATAAATGTGAAGCGGCATGTCCTAAAGGGATCAGTGTTGAAAATATTGCTGTAGCAAATAGAGAGTATTTGGCCGCAAATTTATCCTAATGACTCAAATAAAGACAAATATTAGAGACAGTATAAATATGGCCTATAATGACGCTCTAGAGGCCTTGCAGGGGTTTTTGGTAGAAGATAGAACCATCGAAAAGACTGAACAGGCCGCCCAGTTAATAGCTGCGTTATTTAGAGATGGGCATAAAGTATTAATTTGTGGGAATGGTGGAAGTTGTTGTGATGGTATGCACTTTGCTGAAGAATTTACGGGCCGATTTAGAAACGATAGGCCTGCTTTGCCAGTCATATCATTGTCAGACCCTTCTCATATAACTTGTGTGGGAAACGATTATGGGTTTGAGAATATCTTTTCCAGAGGTGTAGAAGCCTATGGAAAACCAGGTGACCTTTTGATTGGAATCTCAACGAGTGGAAACTCTATTAATGTGATTAATGCTGTTCAAAAAGCAAAAGAAAAAAAGATGAAGACGTTGTTGTTTTTAGGTAAAGGTGGAGGAAAATTGCGTGGCAATGGCGATATAGAGTTGTGTGTTAATGCTCAAACAACAGATCGTATCCAAGAGATTCATATGACAAGTTTACATATTATTATTGAGGGTGTTGAACGACTATTGTATCCTGAGCTATATCAATAAAGCAGTCAAAAGGGAGTGTTATCATGTCGGAGACAATCAAACGTGAACAGGGTGTACTATCAGAAAAGTTTGCCATATTAGAATCAGAGTTAATAGCTCTTTGTAAGGGGACACAAAATTTTCATGATGATAAACAAAATGATTGGGTTAGTGAGTTTTATAACCGCCAACATGATAACGCTTCATCAGATATAGCGGTTGCTCTAGCCCCAGAAGTGACTGAAGATGAAACGGTAGATGTTGTTGACGATGCTGAAGTGGCTGAAGAGGTAGTACCAGAAGCCGTATCAGAAGAAGCTATCGATATAGAGGCGGAGCCAGAAGTTCTAGCAGATGAAGCCGTCCCAGAAGTGAGTGAAGAGGAAACAGTAGACGTCGTTGAACCAGCTGAAGGAGCTGAAGTGGCTGAAGAAGCAGTGCCAGAATCCGTATCAGAAGAAGCTGTCGACATAGAGGCGGAGCCAGAAGTTCTAGCAGATGACGTCGTCCCAGAAGTGAGTGAAGAGGAAACGGTAGACGTTGTTGAAGAAGCTGAAGTGGCTAAAGAAACAGTGCCAGAAGCCGTATCAGAAGAAGCGACTGACATAGATACGGAGCCAGAATCCCTAGCAGAGGAAGCAGGGGGCCCAGAAGTGGCTGAAGAGGAAACAGAGGGTAATGAGGCCTCTTCAGTAGAGGATAAGGACTATAAAGGATCTTCCAATGTATCTAGAAATGAGAGCCCACAAACAGAAGAGACTGTCGTTACAGACAATCAAGAAGAAGCTCATCATATCCCTGGAATTACAGAGATGGGTGAGTCCTTTAAGCCAGACATAACCTCAACTCAAGGATTTGATAATCAAGCTAATAAGCCTATATCGCTACAGCGCATGGTTGAGCAGTCAGGCCCCTTGTTAGATAGAGTTCTAGAAAAATATGGGTTAAAGATGGATAAGTCTGAGCCCCAGGTAGATGATCTAGCCTTAACACAGGATGTGGAAGAAACCAAACTTAGTAATGAAGCTATGAACATAACGGATCGTTTTTCCGAACTAACAGGGATAGCATTTGAATTCCTAATTAACCCTGATTCAGCGTTTATGAATAAAGATAACGATATT
>CAZIOF010000067.1:0-11758 GCA_964540745.1 uncultured Candidatus Marinamargulisbacteria bacterium | reverse complement strand
TTAGTGGTCAGGTTAGGATTAATGGGAGAGTTATAACTTTCAGCCCATTGTACACAAAGAATTGGATACAGGTGAGGTGGCAGTGAGTTACAAGGAGTCAGCTTGGATCCAACGTGATTGGAGTAGTTTCACAGGTGGGATGGCGACAACTGATGGTTTAGAGGTTGTCCTTATTGATACAGACACTTTGGAGATTCTTGTAACAATGGTTTATGATACTGACACCTATCAGTGGGTAGCAGGGACTGAATCGGGGAAGGATCTCTGGTCGAAAGTATTATCGACTGATGTTTTTCATACCTTAGGTATGAATAGCCTTGAACCTAAGATTGATAATATTAGGGTAGAGATTCGAAATGAAAATGGCTTCGCTCTTTACGCATCACCGGCTCTAAATGTACCGGCCGTAGACCTCATCTGGGAAGGCAATAATGCGTTTGACTTTACGGTTGAGGCTACTCCGAGTGGGAACTCAGAACTTAAGTTTGACGATTACTGGTATAAGGAACATGACAGTGAAGGTCGTTGGTATGACTTTAGGTTCTTTGATAAAGACACATTTGATGATGGGACGAAGTTGCCTAAGTTTACCTTTGGAAAAAGCCATTGGAGGAATTGGGGAGCAGAGGATACAGCCTATGATGACTCTTTTGATATTCCTTTAAGTACAAGTGAGAGTGTTAGTCATACTTATGTTTGGGAAACAAGTTCCTGGGATGATTATGATGGTAAAACTCATACTTATGGTTGGCTTGGTTCTCAGTGGGGTGATCTTGGTTCAGCTTTTCCTAGTGGTTTAGGTACTAATAAGTGGTATGTGGAAGTGTCTAGTTGGAATAATGACTATTCAGCTATGTTCATTTCTAGACGAACCGTGGATAGCTTGGTCTTGCAGACATTTTAGTAATCTAGTCTGATAGTAGGGTAGGTTATTTGGATGGTGAAAGGGAAGGCTCATAGCCTTCCCTTTCTCATGTTGGGGATCTGTTAACCTGGCCCTAGGCGTCGTCTGGTCTCCCTTTCAAAATGCTCACATATGTGATGTGTTGGCACCTGTCTTTTATGACATTAATCAACCTTGCGTATTATAATAGGGCCTAGACAGCCTTATTTATCTATCCTTCTATGCCTAACAAAGCGGTTTTTTAGTGTTTTAGGTCTGAGATAGTCCTTAACCGTTTTGCTATCTCTACTTCCTTGCCATGTTCACTAGGCTGATAATAGGTATGCGCTTTAGGGAGATACTGTTGTGAACTAATCGCCTGTGGATGCTGGTGAGGGTAATCGTAACTTTCACTGGGGGCCTTATTTAGGGGCTTTTTAGGCTTATTTTTGAGATACTCCGGTACCGGATAGAGGGTTCCTTCATCTATTGTTGAAAAGACCTTATTGATGGCCTCATAACTGCGATTGCTTTTGGGTGCTGCCGCAAAATAGGTGGTGACTTGTGCTATATTGATGCGTATTTCGGGCATCCCAATATGTTGGGATGCCGTTAGTAGTGCCGTCGCCATGGGGAATGCACTGGGGTCCGCATTCCCAATGTCTTCTGATGCGAAAATGATGAGCCGGCGTGCAATAAATCGTGGGTCTTCCCCATTTTTGAGTAATCGACCAACCCAGTATAGGGATGCATTGGGGTCAGAGCCTCTTAAGCTCTTTATGTAGGCGGATATGAGATCGTAATGACTTTCTTTGTCATGGGGTGTTCCAATGGATAATGAGAGTTGTTCTAAGTGGGATAATTGGATGATAGGGTCATCCCTAAAGACCGAATAAATGATTTCAATGGTATTCAATAACTTTCGGGCATCGCCACAGGCTAGATGACAGATCCTGTCTATCACTTCAGAAGAGAGGTAGCTTATCGGTTTTTGGTAGTGTTGGAGGGCTTTATGTGTCAGTGTTTCCAGTTGTGCCATTGTTAATGGCTGTAATTCAAAGACAATGAGCCGTGATAATAAACTGGGAATTACTGAAAAATAGGGGTTTTCTGTCGTGGCGCCTAACAAGGTTATGAGTCCCTTTTCTACAGCAGGGAGTAAGGCATCTTGTTGGGTTTTGTTGAATCGATGGATTTCGTCTATAAAAACACAGGTCTTTAATCCCGTTTCTTGGTGGGATTTTGCAGTGGCTAATAGGTGTTTAATATCAGCCATATTGGCCGATACAGCATTCAAGGTTAAACATGTTGCCTGTGATGATAATGTGATAAGTCGCGCAAGTGCGGTTTTTCCGCAACCTGGTGGTCCCCAAAATAAGAGTGACACGAGACGGTTATTCTGGATAAGTTTATAGATGGGCTTATCTTTTTGTAAGAGATGTTCTTGTCCAATATAGTCATTTAGGGTCAGGGGCTTTAACTCATGGGCAAGCGGTGCGTCTTGTTTTGTTTGACTAAATAAGCTGGGTGATTCTGTGGATGATGTCATCTAGGCGTTCTCCTTCAATTTGGATGGTTTTTAGTCGGGTTTTATGACCTTTTATGATAGTGATCTGATTCTTTTTAAGGTTGAGTTGTTTAGCTAAAAATGTGATTAAGGCGTTATTTGCTTTGTTGTCGACTGCGGGTGC
Source organism: uncultured Candidatus Marinamargulisbacteria bacterium (assembly GCA_964540745.1). Lineage (GTDB taxonomy): Bacteria > Margulisbacteria > Marinamargulisbacteria > JABIPA01 > JABIPA01 > CAZIOF01. The sequence continues at coordinate 9,184 of CAZIOF010000067.1, read as the reverse complement.
CGTAAGTCTGATCCTGTAGCTGTTTTCCTGTATACCAAACCAAGTGGTTGAAGAGGCGTTAGGTGTTATCTTTATGGTTAGCCTTGCCAGGTCTTTTTTTTTTGATTACCCATGCCGTTAGACAAGAATTGACATGAGGATGTCTTTTAGGATTCTTAGTGCAATAAACGCAAAAATAGGGGACAGATCAATGCCAAACCGTTCTGGTGGAAGGATATTTTGAAAAGGACGCATCATGGGGTCTGTAACGTCAATGAGGAAGCGGGAAATAGGGTGCCCAGGATCGTGAGGTATCCAGCTCATTAATATTCGTGCAAATAATAAGAACGTAGCGGCTTGATAGGCGTAGTGAATGAGGGGTGCAATCATGGTTAATATCCTTTATTCTGAAAGTTCTTTAGACCGTTTATAAGCGGCTAGAATGACTTGTTTTAAATCCTTATCAACTGAGCTTTTGTACAACACGTCTAATCCGGCTAATGTAGTGCCGCCTGGTGATGATACGGCTTTAATAAGATCCTCTGGCGAAGAACCCGATTCTAAGAGCATCTTGCCTGCCCCAATCATGGTTTGGGCAACTAAACGAAGTGATTGTTCCTGTGAAAGACCTTTTTCTTCACCTGTTAATGCCATTGAACGGGCTATGTGATAAAAAAAGGCGGGTCCACTTCCACTGATTCCAGTCACTATATCCAAACATTGTTCATCCACAATATCTACTTTACCAATTCCCTCAAAGAGGTGAACACAAAATGACATAAACGCATCTGATACAGTGTTGCTTTTACTTAGGACTCTCATCCCTTCGTTGACTAACGCGGGGGTGTTTGGCATCACGCGAATGATTTCGGTTGACGTACCCAGATAGTCTTGGAAACAAGAGATAGGCGTTCCTGCTAAAATAGAAATGAATTTAGTCTGTTTGTAGTTGAAGGATTTAATCTCATTTAAGAGTTCTTTAATATGTTGTGGCTTAATACAGACTAAGCATATATTGCTTGTTTCTATAAGTTCTTGTAAGGAGACAGGGGCAGTGCCTAGTAGCTGTTGAATTAAGGGGTGTGTTTGACTTGATGTTTCACAGATACTCACATGCTCTGTCTTTATTAGATCTTTCTTTTGGATACCTTTCCAAATGGCTTGTCCCATTTTTCCAAAACCGAGAATGCCAAATTTGGGGGTCATGTTGGTTCCTTTATCGTTTTGTTTAGTGGGGATGCCTTAATGGTATCGGGTGTTATCAAACCAAGTTTGAGTAAGGGGATAGCCCTTTTTTTGTATAGGCGTAGAAATAGAGAGTTTGGGAATAGGGCTAAACGTTGATTATAAAGCGCAGAGGAACTATTTAATTGTACGATTTCAGTGGACAATGCCATCTCTGTGTTTTGTAAGGCAACTAAACTTTTTTGGATGTTTAGTGAAAGGGGCTCTTTGTTTAAGACCTCTTTTAGGTCATTATATGGGGCACTAATAAGGTTGTAAGCACGGATTTTTTCTGAAAGTGTTTCAGCGGTCATAAGGTGTCGTTGTTGTTTCTTTATACTTGCGAGATAGGGCTTATAAAGAGGGGATTCTAATCGGAGTTTAGCAATCAGTATATTCAGTTGGTTTTGATTCTTTTTGAGTTGTACTTCAGTGTGTTTCCAGCACGAATGAATACTGTTATTTATGGTATTCAAGGTGTTTAAAATACTAATATTCCAAGCAGCTATTCCTATTAAGATTCCCACACTAAAACCGATTATTTTATTTACTAATGGTGTGTTTTTCACACGGGGTCTCCTTAGCTAGTAGTCTATCAGTTGTACTCAACATAAAAATTAAATGTTTAAAAAACATGCTTTTATGGAACTTATCTTTAGTATACGTAAATAAAAGGGGTGATACAACATGTTTGAAGAACAATTGAAGTCGTTAATTGAACAGGATTCTAAAGAGTTGGAGGACATGAGAAAGACTATTACTAAAATATATAAAATGGAATTTGGTGAAGTGGCTATTCAGTATGATTGCTGTTTAAATTAATTATAATAGATGTTTCTTATTTGAATCAAAAATATATAAAAATAAACTACCCTTAAGAGGATAGCGTGTTCTATTGAGGAGGCATTTTAGCGTGTAATAGGTTAGGTGTGATTTAATTGTCATCATAAATACAAGAGGCTTTTTGTAAGGGATTGGTTTGAAATGCAGGCGGCTTTGATAGCAAATAGGCATGGTTTGGAAATTGCCTTGTCCCTTAAGTATGACGAAATCAGCGGCTTTATAGGCGTGCTTATAGTCAGTAGTAACGTTTAAGAGGTCTTTTCCCGCGATGCGTGACCCCGACGAAATGAGGGTTAGCTGTTGTGATGAGGTGTAGGGTTTTAGGTGGTCAAAGTGAGGCTTATTAAGTATTTCTTTGAGTTCATAAAGGGTAACATCATTGAGAACAGGTGCTTCTTTTGCGGCTAAGAAAACACGGATTCCTTTTTTTAATAAGCATTCAATCAATAGGAGATCAAACAGGCATTCACCATTATTATCAAGTTCGTAAAGAATGGCCTTAGGAGACTTGTTTATAAGCAATTTAAGACTTTCTATTTGGAAAAAAGGATGTGTGTAAAGCTCTTCCTTTAGTGACTTAAAGTCATCTAAGTAATCATTGATTTCTTGAGGGAATGATTTTAGAAACTGATCGATATCCTTTTCAACACAATCGATATGATTGGCACGTATGGCGAGTAAACAAGCGATATCTAGGGCATTAGGATGGTTTAACAATTCTTCTCTAATGCGATTGTATATATATATGCAATTGTTATTTTGGTTTTCTTTTTCATCAAAAAAATAATCGTGATTAAGGTTTAAGTGGGACGCTAAAATATGAAGTGTTTCAGAAATAAATTTAAATAAATCAGTGAAGGTTAAATGACGATAGGCCTTATGTGGCTGAAAAAGGAGCTGCTTCAGTGTTTCTGAATAACGTTCTATGTCATGAAATAGCGATTGTTTATTCGGTTGAGTGATTAATTTAGAGAGATAGAGGCGTTCAATGTCCGTTAAGATCTTCTTGATAATGCTTTTCCAATAATAGTGGTGCCATACCGGAAATAAGAGTTTGGATAGGAGTCTATTAAAAAAACATTCAAATTTGTTACGGCCAAATGTACCTATTTTAGTATAGTCGCTTATAAAGAATGAGACTGGTGTCTTAACTAACCAGGTTAATGAAGGATCGAAGTCGTCATTTATTGAAGCTTTAGAGAGGCAGTTGCGATGCGCCTCTTCTATGCGTTGAATCATGGGGTATTAAGCGTCTTTTAACGTTGAAAAGTAGTGGAGAGCCATTGTATAACTGGTGCTTCCAAAACCCGATATTTGCCCTGTACAAACAGGCGCTGTATAGGATCTTTGTCTGAAGGATTCCCGTTGATGAATATTAGAGAGATGCACTTCTATTTTTGGAATACTTACACAGGCTAAGGCGTCTCTTATGGCAATACTCTGGTGGGTGAATGCTGCTGGGTTGATGATGAGGCCGTCAAAGGATTGTTCGGCTTCCTGGATATGGTTAATGAGTTCGCCTTCCAGATTGCTCTGTTTTATTTCAATATCTAGGTTCAGTTTTGAAGCTTGGTTTTCGATTATCTCATTAATGGTCTCTAGTGTTTGAGATCCATAGATCTCTGTTTCTCTGTTACCTAACATGTTTAAGTTTGGTCCGTGGAGAACAAGAATTTTCATGAGGGGATTAACTCCTTGATAGCAGATTCAATAAGAGTGGGTGATATATCATCACGAGTAATGACCTCTCCTATTTTAATGGGTAATATAAATCTAATTTTACCATGCCGTACTTTTTTGTCTGTAGATAGGACCTTAACGTAATCCTGTACAGAATAGCTGGTGTCTAATGATGTTATAAACCCTAAATCAGTTAGTAAGGTGGTAATGTTCTTATATATGGATTGGGAGATAAGTTGTTGTTCGAATGCAATAAAAGAAGCTGCAATCATACCTAAGGCGACCGCCTCTCCATGAAGGTATGTTTTATACTTGTGAACGGTTTCAATGGCATGGCCGATGGTATGACCAAAGTTAAGGATTTCACGGTACTTTGATTCACGTTCATCCAAGGAAACGACGTCTGCTTTATTTGAAGCGGATCGTTCTATGAGATGTTTCCAAATATGGGGATGTTTGTCTAAATCAAAACAGGTAATTGTTTTCTTATGTTCGGTAATAAACTGGAAGAGTTCGGGGTCTTTAATAATCCCATATTTAACAATTTCAGCTAAGCCGGATAACCATTCTCTTTTGGGTAATGTTTTTAATGTGCTTAAATCGATACAGGTCATGTTAGGTTGGTAAAAAGCACCAATGAGATTTTTACCTTTAGAATGATTGACGCCTGTTTTTCCACCGATAGCCGCATCAACTTGTGCAAGTAAGGACGTGGGCATTTGGATGAGGTTAATCCCACGTAAATAAATAGCCGATACAAAACCTGCAATATCACCAATGACGCCACCACCCAATGCAATGATGGTATCATGTCTTTCAAGTTGATAGTCGAGTAGTTTGTCTAACAGTAGCGAAACGGTATCAAGGGATTTTTGGACTTCGCCATGGGGTATCGGTATTAAATGTGTATTAAATCCTTCATTTATGAGCGTTTCTTGAAGGGATTGGCCGTATAAAGGGGAAATATCTGTGTTTGTGATAATAGCAATGGTTTTTCCTTTGATAGATGATTGGCAGAATGTTGCTACTGTCTTGGCCATGTTGTTGCCGATAATGATGGGGTATGAGCGGTTTTCGCCCAAGTTAACCTGAATGTTATGGTGGGTTTCTGCTACTTTTTTACTCACTTATTTTGTGCTCATTGAGAGTGAGACAAGTGCTGCAATATCAGAGGTGATTGTGTCGGCATCAAAGCCAAAATGTGCCATGGCTTCACTCCCAGGTGCAGATAAGCCAAACGTGTTTATGCCAATAGCTTTACCTGTTGAACCTGTATATCGTTCCCAACCTATGGCGCTTCCTGCTTCGATAGATATTTTTATACAATTTTCTAAAAGGACGTCCTGTTTATATTGGGTGGGTTGGGCATCAAATAGCTCCCAACTCATCATGGAGACGAGTCGCGTTGATATGCCTTTCTCTTCTAAGCGCTTTTGGACTTCCAATCCTAATGTGACTTCCGAGCCCGTTGCAATTATACAAATATCAGGGGTCTGTCTTGATGCCTCTTTGAGGACATAGGCACCTTTTTTCGCGTCTATCACGGATTGGGCTGGTAAAATGGGTAGTTTTTGACGGGTTAGAATAAGTGCCGATGGATTGGTTGATTGAAGCGCTATTTCCCAAGCAATAGCTGTCTCATTGGAATCTGCTGGTCTAAGCACGGTTAGATTAGGAATACTTCTAAGTGTTAATAAGTGTTCTATAGGTTGGTGAGTAGGGCCGTCTTCGCCTAATCCCACGCTGTCATGTGTGAATACGAAGATAGATGGAATATTCATGAGTGCGGCTAAACGGATAGCGGGTTTCATGTAGTCTGAGAAAATTAAAAAGGTCGCAGCGTAGGCAATCGTACCGCCATGCAAGGTCATACCATTGATAATAGCGCCCATGGCATGTTCACGAACACCAAACCTAAGATTTTGGCCTAATTTTGTTTGGTGAAATTCACCTTTTTCTTTTAGGTAGGTGTTATTTGATGGGGCTAAATCGGCAGATCCTCCCATTAGGTTTGGTAAGTGTTTTACGATATCATTTAGGACCTTGCCTGAGGCAGCACGAGTAGCAAGAGGGCCCTCTTCCACATTGAAGGTCAACATGGACTTTAAAGTCGTGTTAGTCCTGTTGTTTAAGAAGGACTCTATGCGCTTGGCACGTTCAGGTGAGCTGTCTTTTGCTTTTTTGAGACGATCATGCCACTCACTTTCGTTATGCTCACATGCTTGGGTAAGTGATTGGAAATGATCCTGAGCTTCTTCTGGAATTTCGAATGGTGCATGCGGCCAATTTAAGGTTTTTCTTGTTTCTTGAAGAGCTGCTGGTCCTAATGGTGCACCATGTGAGTCGGCTGAGTCTTGTTTAGGGCTACCGAATCCGATATGCGTCTTAATTTTTATTAGGGAGGGGCGTTCAGTGTCAGATTGGGCTTCTTTTATGGCATTTTTAATGGTATTTACATCATTCCCATCATTGACTTCAATAACTTGCCAATCAAAGGCTTTAAAGCGTCCAGAGACGCTTTCTGTAAAAGCTAGGTCAGTGGACCCTTCAATTGAAATAGAATTATCATCGTAGAGGTAGATGAGTTTTCCTAATTTCAAGGTGCCTGCAAGGGAGGCGGCTTCAGATGAAATGCCCTCCATAAGATCGCCATCTGAAACGATAGCGTATGTATAGTGATCGATAATTGAATGAGTGACACAATTTAATTGTGCCGAAAGAAATGCTTCCGAAATAGCCATTCCAACACCCATTGCAAATCCTTGCCCTAGTGGGCCTGTTGTTGCCTCTACCCCAGGTGTGTGCCCGTATTCGGGGTGGCCGGGTGTTTTGCTTTGATATTGTCTAAATGCTTTGATATCGTCGATACTAACGTTATACCCAAAGCAGTGCAAAAGGGCGTATAGTAAGGCACTTCCATGGCCTGCTGATAAAATAAATCGGTCGCGATCTATCCATTTCGGGTTATTGGGATTGTGTTTTAAAAAATATGCCCACAAGACATAAGCCATAGGCGCGGCCCCTAAGGGTAGTCCTGGGTGACCTGAATTGGCTTTTTCAACTGCATCTATAGATATGAAACGTAAGGTATTAATACATAATTGATCAGTATGAGTCATAATACATCCTAAAATTCTGTTTTAAAGTAGGCTCATGGAACCGTATTTTACAAAAAATATCAAGTATCAATCTGTTTATTGATATGTCTTTGTTGGTGGCGAGTTACTTATATCCCGGTCTAGAGTGACTATATGGGGCGTTATAGTCGGGTTTATTGGACATATTATGTTTATTTTTATTAAAAAATGGGTACATGGAGTATAGGGATGTGTGAGTGTGTGGTATCTGGTTGATTGTGTTAAATCTATAATTAAAGAAGGGGCTATTACATTGAGGATAATCATAGGGTTTATCATCATGGTTTTATGCGCAGCTAATGTCACTCAAGGATTGAGTGTTATGTCATTGCAGCGTTCAAAAAATAAGGCGCCTGCAACTGATATATTACGACAAGCTATGATGAATCAAGGGTCAAGTGACCTCATTATGTTGTCCTCAGGGTTTTCTACTATGGCTAGTCCGAGCTCTATATCTACTAAAGGGGATTTATTGATTGAAACAAAGGATGTTTCTGATATCTTCATCGTTCCTAAAATTCTTGGAGAGCCGCTTGTGTTTCCGAGTCCATTTAGTCAGCGTGATGGCGCGGCACTTTACTATTATTTGTCGAAGGATATGACCGTTAAGGTTTTTATTTATAATATGTTTGCTGATCTTGTTTATCAGATTGATTGTCTAGCAGGAACTGGTGGTGGATTAAAGGGTGAAAATAGAATAGTTTTGGATATAGATACATTGTATGGGAACGTGCTATCCTCAGGTGCCTATTTTTGGTATATCGTCCATGAAGGACGTATATTGGGCAGAGGGAAAATGGCGGTTATTCCCTAACATTTATACGAAAAAAATCCATTTTTGACTATTTTTCCCTTATAAAAAATCAACTAAAATCAATGCAAGAAAAACGTGTATTTTTACGATATGTGATTTAAGGGGTGTTGTGTGTTGGATTTACCTGGCAACTAACCGACTATTTTGGTGGCGATAATTTAACTGTTTTAGGGGGGCATGTTGCGACGATATCTATTTATACTCATGGGTCTTTTTTTAAGTGTAAATATGTGTGTCGCATTAACGATGCCAACGGTCATTCTTTTTCAAGGGACATTTAGTGATCAAGACGGGTATTTGAATGCGACTCGTAACCTGACCATTTCTATTCGTTCTCAGGTTGATCTTCAAAACGATATTGAAGGAACATCCCTTTGGCAAGAAACATTTAACGATCAGGTCTTTAAGGATGGCTTTATTGAAGTCGATCTAGGTACACTATCGCCACTTGATTTATCTATTTTTCAACAAGATAATTTAAGTTATGTGATTCAAATACAGGGGGTTGAGGGGCTTACCAATATACCGATTAGAGCAGTCCCTTTTACGATTAGTGCACATACTGCTCAAACTATTTCCGATATTGATACGGCTGTTATTTCAGGGAATATAGAGTCTCAACGCTTAGTCGGTTCCTATCCTGATATAACAGGAATAGGAGTGTTAACATCCCCTTTGGCTATTAATAATTGGTTAAGTGTTAATACCCATCAGTTGAATGTGGATGGGGACTCCGGATATGTGGGTATTGGACAATCTTTTGCCAGTTATCCACTTGAAGTAAATGGTGATGTGGCTATAAGACAAGGTGGGCTTACATTTCCGGATGGCACTCAAATGGTGACGGCTGTTACTGGTTTAGAAAAGGATCGATTGACTCAAAAAGATGATATTCTCTTTCATGCAGATTCGGATTCAACAGATGGTGGAGACATATCATTTAGTGTTAAAGGAGAAAAAGCCTTAGTGATTAAAAATAATGGATATGTAGGTATAGGGGTATCTGAACCTCGGGCGACATTAGATGTAGACGGGGTTATTCAAATTGGGAGTAAAGAGGCCTCTCCATTTCCGGGAATGATTCGTTTTGACGGTTTTTTTGAAGGGTATAATGGCTATTATTGGCGACGGTTAGATATTCAAACCCCAGGTTTTGGGGGGTGGATATTTGACGATAATGAGAATGTCCTTTATTTGGAAGACTCAGACTCAAAGGTTGGTTTGGGAGTTGGTGATCCTGACACCAAATTACATGTTCGAGGGCCTGTTTATGCAACAGATTTTGAAGGTGTTTTTTATGGTGATGGTAATGAATTAACTAATTTGAACCCTGCCAGTGTTACTCGCATTCTTCCTGTGTCCCATGGTGGATTAGGTGTTTCTTATCTAGAACCTAATCAGATATTGTTTGGGATGAATCATTCGATAGCTCAGTTAGGTGTGCCAGATGGTCATATCGTTATAGGTTCTGGTACAGATACTCCTAAAGCCAATCCATTAGAAGGTG
>CAZIOF010000066.1:0-21154 GCA_964540745.1 uncultured Candidatus Marinamargulisbacteria bacterium | reverse complement strand
CGGCGCCTTAAGAAGTTAAGGACGTCTAATGCGATAAAAAAACCCAATCACTTTTTGTCGTATTAGTTAAATCATCTTTCTTTATTTAGTAGTAGCGACCTTATCTATTTTATGTCTATTTATATTCAAAATGAGCGTCATGATATGACAATAAATGCTCTTTTTGTTGATATTTATCAACGTTCTGAAGAAGCGCATTATTTTAATGATGAGGGTTATCAATTTTTTGTTGATACGGTTCAAAAAGAGGTGCCGTTACCATTGTCGGACTGTATATTTCAGAGAATTCTGTCTTACTTATTTCATCGGACATCATCTATGAAGGATGATGCCATGTTTTGTGAAACCTTTATCAAAAATCTTCATCTTAAATCTATTCTTTTTAAAGAGACGTTTAAACTTAAATTAGAGAATCCGCGTTTTAAAGAATCGTTTATTCGTTTTTTAGGGACTCAAGAATTATCGTCCTCTGATATGTCTCTTTTTATCCAGGGGTGGTTTTCCAATGATAGTTTATTTGATTCTCTATGGAAAGAACTGCGGTCTTGTCGGGAATCAATATTGATGAATGCTATATTAAGTCATTATCAGGGTTTTTTAACTAAAGCGTTGCCACATTGGGATTTTGATAACGGTGTTTCAGTGGAAACTTGTTTAGAGGTTGTGGGGTTTGTTCGTCAGTTTTCTTCTCAAACTGAGCAAGAGCGTTATTTTATACAATTTGCTAAACGGGTTTCTGATTATGCCCTTTCATCACCCTCTTTTTCTTGGAGTTTTTTAGAGGAACCCTCTTTTTTAACCGTTGAGGATAAACAGTTTCTGATTCGATTTTTCTTGTCTGATGAAAAGGGTGATTTGGTTTTATCACTTCTTTCAGGGCTTGGCGATCCAGAACTTAGGTCCTATGGTTGGTTATATTATTTACAGCAGGTGGAATCTTCTCTCGTTCGTATCAATACTGATTCGGATTTGAAAATATATTTAGAGAGTCATTTGCATGAGGTCGTTGTTGATCACAATTTCTTTTTTATGAATTTAAATGGGTTGCAGTCGCCTCAGTTGATGGTGTTCTTTGATTTGGTTATGCAACTGTGTTTACAATTTTCTGATCGGATAGATCTTGTCAAATCTTATGCTAACTGTTTGATGGATCATTCGGATCCTTTTTATTTTAATGTGTTATTAACGCTTATGGAAGCCTGTTTAGTATTTTCTTCTGAGAGCATCTCTTTGGATTGGTTTTTTGAGATTCTTCTGGATCGTTTAGTTGTTAAACAGGAGGCTATAGACGCATTGAGCTCTGAATGGGGATGTTCGTATGATCAGCTTCATCAGGAATTGATAAAGTACCGCATTATTGATGCAAAGGGAACATTACAGTATGTGTCTTCCAATCTTTGTTTAGACTCTTCATACTTATTAAAACCTCATCGTAAGGAATTGATATCTTGGTTACACCAACAATGTCCTCTAGAGTGGTTTTGTGGGATATCATTTTTTGATGATTTATTTTGTAAATTAACTCAAATAGGTGAACCTGGTCTTCTTTGGACATTTTTAGAAAGGTCAACTGTTCAGAATAAAGAGTCTTTGCTTATTTATCTTTTATATCGAGATATTGATCATGGGAACTTTAGGTGGGTCAACAGTATTCAACTATGCCCTTCATTAGTTTCTTTATTAGCCTTAGACCTTACTCAACCAGGGGAAGTAACGCTTTATAAAGAGCGATTATTAACTGTTTTTTCTCGTACTGATCTTTCCGGACAAATTGTGCCTCTTATTATTAATGAGGTGTTTAAGAACTTTCGTTTTGATAAATCACCTTTTTTTATGCAATTGGAAAAACATCTACAACGCTTTCCTAAGCAATTCTTGATTTGGATTGATTGCTGTTTGTCTGACATGGATAGTCATGAAAACCCATCTCAGACATTCGTTAAACAACTTTTTTCTAAGAATGAGGCCCCTTTTAATGAGGCGTTTTTCTTATTTATTGAAGAGACAGAGTTAGTAGATTTGGATTGGTTTTATGAGTCCATTTTTCAAGGTGATTTGGGGGTGTATGAACATACTTTTTGCAAGCAGTTGTTGATTAGGCGTCCCGAGATCTTTTTTTCTAATTCACGTAAAAAGTTTGAATTGTCTCTTTCTACATGGTTAATACAGCAAGGCATTGTTTTTGAAGAGCACCCTGTTTGGCGATCGTTATTGGAATCTGTTTTGGAAACAGGTTATGGGGCTTCAGCACTTCGTTATTTTATGTCTACACTTTCGTCTTCAAAGGTTATGACTATTATAAATAGTTTACGAGGCGAGCGTTTGAGTCAATTATTTATTATTCTTTATTCGGGTTCAGCAGAAGCATTACCACGTGTTTTTAAACTTGTTATTCGTGATTTGTTTTATGCACATCATTGGGAGTGGTTTAGTATTTTTCGTCAACCATCTTCAGACTATGTCTTGTTGTCTAGTGTTATTGAACATGTCTGTTTTATGTTTGCCGAAGGCACTAAGCGTGATCGTTTAGCCTTAAAGAACTTCACGTTATTTATTTTGGATAGGGGTGATAGAGAGTGTTTAAATTGGCTCACTGCTCTTGTTGGGGAAGGTTATAATCTGTCGTTGCCGATGTCTTGGTTAGTGGATGCTTTTCTTGAACATATGGTGCTGACATCATCGGCTGTTGATGAGTGTGCTCGAAAATTTGAATGTTCGGCGACTGAGCTTTTTCAGCGTTTAGAACAGTCTGTTCTTGTTGATGATAAGGGATACCTGAAATTTCATGAGATCCAATCTCATTATCGAGATATTGTTTTAGATGATATTAGTGAACAAGAAGTGTTTAGTCAGGAGTTATGTGATTGTCTTTTTCACCGTTATCCATTGAATTGGCTGTATGATTTAGCAGGGTCTTTTGGCGGATTTTATTTGCCGGCTTCTGAGGATAAGGGGCTTATATATGGATGGTTGTGGGCCAGCTTAGAGGATGCTAGTACCTATGGTGATGCAAAGTCTAGACTCAAAGAGGATTTGTTTCTGTTGGATGCAAGTCAACGATGTTTAATTTGGAAAGAGTTGATGATTGCTGACGCCTCTTTTTGTACTACCTTTCTTGATTGGATAGTTGATAAACGAGATGTCTATGTCTTAACGAAACTTGGTAATAGTGATGTTGAAATACGAGAGATTATTAGTGCACCGTTGTGTTCTTATCTAGGGATTTCGGAAGGGGCTTTTCGTGACGCCCTACTGTCTTATCAGACTCTTCAGTGGCCATTGTTTTGTAAACTTCTTCCTGTCTTTTTTGAATCTCGGTTGATTGCTCCTATATCTGAAACAACCTTTTTGTCGTTGTATGTGTCTCATGAAGAGGCGTCTATTAGGGAAGGTTTAGAAGATATTCTCATTCATTCAGCAATGCGGCAATATAGTTGGTTTTATGAAGTATTATCTACGCGTGAATGGGATTCGAGTATTGTTCAATTGGTGAGGAACCTATTGCGACATTTTCCGGATATTTTTTATGAGCCTCCAAAAAGCAAGCGTTTGATGTCTTACTCTAAATGGGTGTGTCAACATGGTCGGGCGTTACCTAAACAGAGGTCTTGGGTAGCTTTAGTATCATTATCGTTGGATGAGGGGGTAGGGCTTTCCCAATTAAGACAGTTGATCTTTTCATCCTCTTATAGTCGACTTAAGGGACTATTTGATTCATTTGATGCGACACAATTGGCTGTACTTATTAATCTATTGTTTCCGTGGAATGGTGACAAACAAGATGTTCCAGAGATGTTGATAGAGGGTGCCTTAGTATCGCGATCTTATTCGCTTTTAGATATGTTTTTGGTAGAGGGGTTTTCTAGTCATTCTTTTACTACTGCGTTAGTGTCTGTTTGTCATAAATTTGCCCAGGAATCAGAGAGTAAACTAAAGGTCTTGAAGGACGTATCTATTTATCTTATTAGGCAGGGATTGATTGGGTCTCATACGTGGTTTTTATCTGTTATTAATGATGCCTATTGTAAAGGGATTCATTTAGAATGGTTATTCGAGGGTTTTATTAGTGTTATTTATTATATGCCTGATCAATTGACTGATTTATGTCCTCGTTTTTCTCTTGATTCGACGCAAGTTTATGATCTATTTGTTCAAGAGGGGGTGATTGATGAGCATGGACTTATTATGTTTCACGATCTTTCTTTTACTGTTAAAAACGTGACGAAGTCATTAGGTCAAACTTCGGTGTTCGAAGAAGCATGTTTAGCGCATTTAAAATCTGTTTACCCTCTAGATTGGATATGTGCTTTGCCTCTACTTGATGTTTGGCTTTTTTGTGAAGATAGTCATGGGGGTGTTACGTTTGGATGGTTGTGGGAGTTGATGGCTCAGAATCATCATAATTGTCGTGCAACCCAACGGTTTTTGATGGATTTATTGATAAGGGATATGTTTTATAAACAGAGTCGTTGGCACCTGTTTGTTCGACATGATGAGATGCTTTTTCAGATGCTTATTGAGCAGGTGTTAACGAGCTGTTCACCATTTTTGTGTCAACATCTTGACGTTTTTCATGGTCGGATTATGGAGGAACTGTCTTGTCGCTCACTCGTTGTCAAAACAGTTTTTTCGTGGTTAGGAATCACGAATAATAAATTTCAGGATAGTTTTGGCTCTTATTTTACGGAGAATTATGATCGATTGATTGCCATGTGGCCGAATTTGTCTGAGTGTCGCATCCCACATGACCCTTCTCGTAGTGAATTACAGTTTATTCACACATTCTTGCTAGAGTTAGGACCTGTTTACTTTTCTGAAAAACTGGCGGTGTTTTTAGACTATTCTTCTTGTGATATTAATTGGTTTTTTCAATGGTTACTTGGAAGTGCCTCTGAGCCATATCGACAGGATTGGTTAGCCCATTTAATACGTGCGAATCCGGAGTATGTCTGGGGGGCTTTGGATGCCCATTCAGATAGCCCTAGTTTGGTAGGTTTTCTTTATTCATTATTTGAGGATCTTGCGCAGGAAGAAATCTATCTTGAAATGATTATGGCTACTTTGGAACGGCCTAAAGTGTCTCCGTATTTTAGGCGTTACATATTGTCATTGTCTCCGACATTATTGTTAGGAACGCTTCAGGCCGTTCAGCCTGTATTGCGGGTGTTCGAGTTGGTTGTGGATTTTTTATGTGATATTCAAACAAAAAAAGAACGCATTATGTTATTGGATAGTTTAGAGTCTTTATTGATTTTGATTATGGCTGAAGGTGAGCGAAAGAAAGTGTCTTCACAGGTACGTTTTGTTCTCCAAGATATTGTTGTTAGTTTATATCAGCATCAACCTGTTTATTTTGAACAGATCTTTCTTCAATATGAGGAACGTTTGGAACGTGTTTTAGATATACCTATTGTTCGATGGGCTGAGTGTCGTGCTCGTATTCTTTCATTTACTGATAATTATACGCACCCTCTTTATATTGTTCAGGATATATTAACACTTATTTATCAGGGGTTTTCTTTCCTAGATGTGGTTGTTGTTACAAAGAGTTTGACCCATGAAATACCAGGTCTTTATGACAGCCTCCTAAATCAGCTAAAACAGTCTGATAATCTTATGAAGACACGCTATGATGTTTCGTTTGATTTATGTAACGATAATCTGTCAGAAATCTCTATTCTATCGATGACGAAGGTGGGGCAGTACTGTGGACGTTTTAAACCGTCCTTGGTTCACCAGTATGCAAAGCCATGGGTGGTAAAAGAGTGGTTGTGTGATCGGAAGATAATTGATGCCTATGGTCGTCAGTTATGTCAGTTCAAGGGGATTGCGAGGCCTGAAACGTGGCTGAGGCTTTATCAGTCTTTAACTTTAGACAATTTGCCAGTTCATCCAGCACATATTGTTAGTGAAAAGGCAGATTCATTTTGGTTTGCGTTGAAAGAAACCCTTACAAGGATGGACGATATTTTGTTTTTCTCAGTCTCTGATAGTTATTTATTAAATCGGCGATTACTACCCGATCTAGATGGACGATTGGTTGCTGAGCGTTGTGAACAACTAGATATTTTTTGGGATGCGTGTAAACGTGTTGATTTCAGTGTTTTGTCTCAGTTAGACTATTCTAAACTCTTATTTTCTTTTTTTGCATCTTCCAATTTGGTGCTAGGTAAATGTGTCGATACATCGTTTTCTGATGAGAGTTTTGAACAGATATTTAAGACTCTATTTCCGTTGGATAAAGTGGGGAGGTCACGATTTAAGACGTTTGTAACGATTCAAACGGCCTTATTTTGTTGTGCGTATGCGCGTACTAAGGCTGTTTGGGAACTTGGATTTGTACAATTTATATCAGCCTTATCTTTAGAACAGTGGGCTATCCTTATAGAAAATAAATCTGTGTTATTAGATCTGTTTTGGAAACGATCGTTTCTTGTGACTCAATTTCAAACTTTAAAGGTTTCTCAGAAGTTTGGTTTAGATAATCTTTTAAAATTGAAAAAAGACTATTTTAATCAGCGATCTCGACGCGAAAAGCAAGTCTTAAATTGTGTTGAACGTTTTAATGAGACCCTAACTATTTCGACGGCGCCTGAGGCCTTTCTTGCATTTGTGAAAACCTCTTTTGGACTTACCTTATCCGATATTGGGGTAGCGCAAATGGAACGGTTTTCTATGGAGCAATTTGTTTTTGCAAGTGACTTATTAGCGCAGTTGTCGCTAAGGCCACATGTGTCTATTACTAACCTTTCACACTATGAATTGATGACATTAGCACGACTTACTTCTATTTTTTCGGGATTATCTTTACAGGAGTCTCTTATCGATCAGTGTTCGGAGGATGTACTGGGCCGTTTATTAATGCTACTTGATAAAGACATTTTGTTACATTTATTTTTTAATGTAACACGCCAAGATTTGTTAAAACGATTATTTAGGGTATTGCCGCCTTCAAGACGAAAAATGGTGATGCTTGGGATAAAAGAAAAAGATGAGGGGCTTTATGGTGATTGGGTCCAATGGATGAAGGAAATCTTAGCTTTTAAAAAGGCGAAGGATAATCGTAAAGTCCAACATCAAACGTTATTAAGGGCGCGTTATTCTTCCTTAATGGGAGCTGTTCAGAATCCTCGATTCAGTATTGTTCAAATTCGATCTTATACACGGTTTGTTGTTATGATGTTGCCAGCTTCGATTATCTCAACATTGGTGAGTGATTTTCTTGGCGGCTTTTTTAATGATTCTTCAACACACTTACAAGATAGTCTTCATTTTATGAAGGGATTGGTTGTGTTAGAGGTCTTTTTACAGATGATCCCTTTTTGTGGTGTCTATTTGGACCCTTACTATGACGAACTTATTGTTATGATAGATAATATTTCTAGAACTCAAGATGATTTTATTGTTTCTTTGCCACCTTTATTTAAACGATTGTTACGAGCTGAGGTTCAACAGTACCCTAAAGTAATTAAATACAATCAAAAAAAACGATATTATCGACTACTTAAGTTAATGGTTCCGGAGACGATAACTAAACCTGTTTCTGTTCGTGATGTGAGAACTTGAATTTGACCATTTCATTGTTATTAAGCTAGAATCTGACCGTTATGAATTTGTCTACATTTCTTCAGTTAGCATTGGAAGAAGATGCTCCCATGGGTGACGTTACGACTCAAACCTTTCTTCCGGACCCACAAGTTGGGCATGCTGATATTTGTGTAAAAGGTGAGGGGGTTTTTTTTGGTGAAGCGGTCATTAAGGAAATGACATCTTTGGTGGGTCTTACTATTCAAGGCTGTATTCGTGATGGGGATTCTGTTAAACCGGGTGACCGGATTGTTACCTTAAAAGGCGATGTTCAAGCAATTTTACTTGGTGAACGAGTGATGTTGAATGTCCTACAGCGGTTATCAGGGATTGCTACGTTAACGAACCAATTTGTACGAGCGCTTTCTGATCCTAATATTGCTATTTTGGATACACGTAAAACGACCCCTCTTTTAAGGGACTTGGAAAAGGCGGCGGTTGTATCTGGGGGTGGGGTTAATCATCGTCGTTCGTTGTCAGACATGATTCTTATTAAAGAGAACCATTTAGGATTTATGGCTCAGCTTTCACGGCTTGATACGCTTGAAAAGACGATTCAACAAACAAAAATATTACGTCCTGATCTAAAAATAGAAATAGAAGTGAGCGATCTTGATCAACTGAAAACGCTCCCCCTTAAGCAGGTCGATTATATTTTGCTTGATAATTTTCAACGTTCGGATATTGAAGAGGCCTCTAAGATTTGTAAGGGGCGTGCTCTTTCTGCTGAACTTGAGGTTTCTGGAAATGTGTCTTTGTCATCTATTTCAGAGTACCGTGGATTACCGATTCAGCGAATTTCTATTGGTGCAGTGACTCACTCCGTGAAGGTGTTGGATCTTTCCTTATTATTTTTAGCTTAAATATCTTGATTGTTTGAAGAGAGGAACCGTCTAAAGGGATAGATAGATGTACTCAAGGGTTAAACGATAGTGCAGCACTCTTTTTGTTGGGTAATTGGGGGTAAATAATCAATGATGGGTCGAAGTCCGTTTGCTTTTGCGAGCGCAGCTTGGTCTTCTTTATTGGTCATAGTTGCATCGATATCTGTCTCATTAACTAAGTATTAGACAATGCTAAAGGATTCATTCTTGGAGGTTTTATCATGGATACTAATAATAGTTTGTATGAGGGATGGGTTTGTTTTTATGATCCCCTATTATCGAATAGGCCTTAATGAGTTCCATAATTTCAAATGAAATGTCTATGTCTTTTTTGAAATAAATGATTTCTTTTATTGTGCTTATAAAGGCGGTTACATTATTGGTGTTAGCATATAGTTGTGCTAATTTCTTTAGTGCAGGTATAAATTGAGGACATACCTTTTCAGCAGACTTGTAATAGGTTTTTGCTTCACTTAGTTTGTTTTCTTTTACGCAGATATCACCTAACAGTTCATAGAGTGATGGGGATAAATGGCTACAGCTCTCTAAACCTAATAAGGCATAGTGATGTGCGTCTTTATAATGGCCATATTTAAATAAATGAGCTGTGATGGCGCTTAGTAAATCATAGTTTTTTTGTTTAAGACTATTTAATGCCAAATAGGGTGCACATATGTTCTCTTTTGTGGTTTCTTTTAGAGTAGCTCTTATGGACTTTTCTAGGAGGTCGGATTGTTCAGGATTGGTGAATAGTTAATCCCAAAGATAGGAGAACTGTTTAGGCTTTGTTAAGCTTATAATGAGAGAAAGGTTATGTCCCTTTATGGCGTTATCAACTTGAAAAAGTTTAGTTTTGATTTGGGGGTTTTGGGAGACTTTTGTTGAAGAAGCAACCTCCTTCAGTAACTCAAAATTTGCGCCATAATATTCATAGACGCCGTAGTTTAGTCTTAGTCGACGACTCACCTTTTTTAGGCAAGAGAGGTCCTTTCCTACCCAATCACTCAGATAGTCAATAGTCAAATAACCGGCTTTTTCTGGAAGGTTTTCAATTATATTGACGGTGCTTATCACAAGGTCTTGGCTAAAATTAAAGAATTGATTTGTTATTTCTTTTGAGGTGGCAAATCTGATGATATTTGATTTTTCACTAGGGTCTATATCGGGGTGTTCGTCTAGGGGGGGGGGAGTTTATAATCTTCCCTTAAAAAGGGACGTAGCTGACGTTGTAAAATGAGATTTTGTTTGATAGTTCTTTTAGTGGCGTTATCAAAAAGAGTGTCTAAGAGATCCTGTGGAAAAAAGACTTCTGGAGGAAAGGATGAGGGGTGTCGTAGTTTTAGATCTTTTGGAATGGATGTTTGAACAAAGAGTTCATGGAACTGGCCGTCTTTGACCATTATATGACGAGTGGATAAGGCATCCAATAAATAGGTATGAAAGATTAGTGTGGGTTGCTGGTCTGTTTGGAAGTGTGGTTGACATAAGTCCATGACGGTAAAGTTGACTTTGTTTTTATGTGTTTTTAGTGAGGATAAGGTCTTTAATTGGGTTATCTTTTCTTTAAAAATATCTGAAATATGATAGACTGTTTTTTTATATAGATCGGGGTAATAGTCGTTCAGATCATCTAGAATATTGTTAGCCAATAGTCCTAAGCCTGTACCAAACTCATAGAGATGAAGGTGTTTTTTATGTTAGTTTTGTTGTTCGAGAAAGACAATGATGTCGATTAGTTTTGTGGCAATTTCTCGTGAGGTTATTGTTGAAAAAGGGATCTTTTCGGAAAAAAAACGCTTGTCCCCCAGTGATCTGCATAGGCGCCTATGCGTGCTGATAATGAGTTCTTTCGGGGAACGAAAGGCTGAATGATAATCTGATTGGGAGACATGTTGGTGGCGACATCTTTTTTAGTGGGCATTAGAATTTTACTTTATAACATTATTGTTGATGAGGCTAGATATTTGGTGTGATAAGGGGTTGCTTATCTCTATCCTTGATTATTTATTTCTTTGAAGGGTAGAATCTATCTATGTTAGATCTGACTGAAATATCTAAATATGATCATCTTGATTATGATCAGTTGGTTGATTGTATGCGGGTTTGTACGCGTTGTGAGCTTTCGAAATCGCGTCATAAGGTTGTCGTGGGGGCGGGGCCTACGCCGTGTTCTTTGATGATTATCGGTGAAGCGCCTGGCAAAGATGAGGACATGCAAGGCGAACCCTTTGTTGGTCGGTCTGGTCAACTATTAACAAAAATTTTAGAGTCAGTTGGTATTATTCGTGGGCGAGATGTGTTTATTGCTAATACGATTAAATGTCGCCCTCCAGGTAATAGGGACCCTCAATTGATTGAGTTGAAAGCGTGTCGTGGTTATTTGATGCGTCAGCTTAATGTTGTTCAGCCAAAGGTATTAATTTTATTGGGTAATCCAGCACTTAAAACTATTTTAGGAACTGAGCATGCGATTACGAAAGTACGTGGGAATTGGTTTCAGGCGCGTGTTTCATATAGTAAAACGCCGTTATATATTATGCCCATTTTTCACCCTTCTTATTTATTGCGAAATCAATCAAAAGATAAGGGGAGTCCTAAATGGTTGACTTGGCAGGATATTCGAGAAGTTAAAACAGCGCTTGATTTTTATAAAGAAGAAGCACGAGATGTGGACGCTGTGTATAGGTTGGAAAATAAGGTATAATAGCTAAACTATGAAACATAACAAGCGTCATCATAAAATTTCAGACCATTTTTCAGTGAAGGACTTTTCGTGTAAATGTGAGGACTGTAAGGGGAGTATACGGGTAAGTATGGGGTTGGTTGGTATTTTAGAACTTATTCGTTCCAAGTGTCGTAATCGTGTCAATATACATAAAGGGTTTATTTGTATTGATGCAGTGGAAAAATTAAGTGAACCAAGAAGCTCTTGTCATGCAAAGGGATTAGCCGCAGATATTACGGTTGATAACAAGTCTCCAGAGGAAGTGTTTTTGATTGCTGAAGCTATTCCTGAAATTAAGGGGTTGGGTCTTGATATTCAGG
This sequence comes from uncultured Candidatus Marinamargulisbacteria bacterium, assembly GCA_964540745.1. GTDB lineage: Bacteria > Margulisbacteria > Marinamargulisbacteria > JABIPA01 > JABIPA01 > CAZIOF01. The sequence continues at coordinate 9,638 of CAZIOF010000066.1, read as the reverse complement.
GTGAAAAGGTTCATGTTGATACACGTAAGGAAAAAGAGCGTTCCATCTGGGTTGAAGATAAGGGTAAAACAATCCCGTTGAATGCGGAAAATCGAAGTACCTATATTAAGGATGTCCTTTCATAATTTTCGGGATCAATTTTTAAAAATATTAGATGTGAAGAAGTATTATTCACCTCATACCATAATGGGTTATCGTCGTGATATTAATCGTTTTCTAACCTTTATTATGTCGGCAGATAATCATTCTTTTGTAGCCTGTGATACGCGCATTTGTCGTCAATTCCTTTATTTTTTGGAACAACAGGGGTATCACCCAAAGAGTATTGCTCGTTGTGTAGCAGCTCTCCGCTCTTTTTGGCGTTTTTTACTAGGTGAGGGTATCGTTGAGTCTAATCCTTGGGAATTTTTGACAATTCCGAAAGCGTCCAAAACATTACCTCGTGTTCTATCTAAAGAGGCCATGAACCTATTTTTGGAAAGTATTCCTGTTTTACGCCCTATTGATATTCGGAATCGTGCGATTTGTGAATTATTGTATGGTGGAGGGCTACGTGTCTCTGAATGCGTGTCTCTTGATTGTTCTAATATTTGTTTTGAGCAAGAAGAGATCTTAATTTTGGGGAAAGGAAATAAGCAACGGGTTGCTTTATTTGGTGGTCAGGCAAAATACTATATGGAACAGTATTATCTAGAGGTTTATCCAACATGGAGTTGTACTGATAGTGATGCCTTCTTTTTGAATCAACGGGGGGGCCGTTTAACAAGTCGAACCATTCAGCGTATGGTTAAACAGTATGCGAAACAGATCTTGGATAACCCAAAATTGACACCGCATAGTTTGCGTCATTCCTTTGCAACAGAGCTCTTTAATGGGGGGGCAGATTTAAGAGCCGTTCAGGAGCTCTTGGGGCATAGCAGCTTGTTAACAACGCAAATTTATACGCATTTGAGCCAAGAAAAACTTAAAAAAAGTTATTTTAAATCACACCCGAGGGAAAATAATGATAATTAAAGGAAAACGATCTGTTGTTGAAGCATTACAATCGCCAGGTCAAGTCGATCGAATTGTCGTGCAGTATCAAGTTAGTAAACGAAAAGAAATTCAGTCTATTTTACAATTAGCTCGTCGAAAGCATATCAAGGTTCAAGTGGTTTCTTCAGATGAGTTTGATCGTGAATTTTCATCAGATACACATACTCAAGGGATTTGTGCTTATGTTCGATTATTGGAGTCTATTTCGCTTGAAGATGTGTATAATCAACCGCAGGACTTTCCTGTTGTGGTTGCGGTAGACCATTTGCAAGACCCCCATAATTTTGGGGCGATTATTCGTTCGTGTGAGTGCCTTGGCGTCAATGCTATTTTGTATCCAAAAGATAGGAATTGTAATATTACACCAGGTGTTATTAAAGCGTCTTCTGGTGCGGTTAACCATATTCCTCTTATTAAAGTAACCAACATAGCGCAATCTTTGCAGCACTTTAAAGATAATGGTTATTGGATTTATGGTGCGGCTTTTGAAGGGGCCCAATCTTTGCATGTGGTAACGCCGCAGGCGCCTTTAGTTCTTGTTGTTGGGAATGAAGAGAAAGGTATTTCAAGGCGTGTGTTGAAGATGTTAGATGTGGTTGTTAAGATTCCTTTGCGAGGTAAGGTTCAGTCCTTAAATGTTTCTGTAGCAACAGGGATACTTGTTTATGATGTGTTACGTAAACTAGATTCGTCAGCTTCATGTTAGAGTTAGAATCCCTGGTTGGGGTTTTTTCAGGAATAAAGAGTATACGTACACGGATACTTTTGCCGTTTTTTATTATTCTTGTTTTTATAGGTGTTATATGTGGCATGGGGGGGTATATTTTCTTAAAAGAAGAGGCTTCACAGCGCGTGTCTGTTGAGTCTAAAGTCAATATATTGAGACTTTCTTCCATTTTGGAACATGTTATAAATAGACAATCGTTTCAGACACAGATGGCGCGTCATGTTATAGAGCGATCTTCAGGTTCGTTTAGGGCACGAACACGACAATTGAGAGACCTTTTTAAAGAAGAAGGGGTGTTGTTTTATTCCGATAGTGATTTGGTTCCTGAGGATATTCTACCGTTAGTTCAGCCCCATTTAGAGAGGTATTATAATAATCCTTCCCATAATGTAGCGCTTTTTCAAGAACCGTTTAGTCGTGATTTTTTTATGGTTTCATTTTCAAACTATATGTTTGGTAATCGTGAACGAACACTTATTTTGTCGGCTTCTTTGGAGGTGCTTATGGGTCCCCTTCTGTCTCAATATCCGAAGCAATCATTTTCTATTGTCCATAGGCCTAAGGTAGGGGACCCTGTGGTTATACAGGGGCTATTTCAGGGGAAGACACAGTCTCGTTTTATATCGCAACAAGTGGTGTCCTTATTTCGTTCCGAGGATGTGATTAAATCGATAGAGATTCATGGGACTAAATTTATTTGTCATGTTGAAGAAGTTGTATCTGATTTGAATCTTTTTGTTGTTTTTTTGACACCCTCACAACTTCTTTCGGGTATTAACCGGACTCTTTGGATAGGCTTGCTTTTAGGTATATTCATTATCGGTGGGTGGGCGTTTATTCTTTTTTCACTTATTGTTAGACGAATTACCATGTCTATTGATATTTTAACCTCTGTTGCACAGGAAGTGGCTAATGGGGATTTGAAGCAGCGCGTTTATATTGACTCTAGTGATGAAATGGGTGCCTTGGCAAAGGTGTTTAACCATATGATAGATTCTTTAGAGCGTGCCTCTAAGGTTCTTTTAGCAGAGAAGCAACAATCTGAGACGATTATTTCTCATTTGCCAATTGGTGTTATTGTGACAGATATGGATAAACGTCTTGTTTTAGCGAATTCCATCGCTCAAGAGAAGTTTAATTTTTCTATGGATAAGGTTCAAGGAAAACCCTTGCTGGATTATATTAATCAAGAAGACCTTATTCGAATTTTAAAAGAAAAGTTTCGGAGTAGACGGAATGTTATTTCTAGAGAAGTTGAAATGGTTTCTCAAGGTAAAAAAAGATTGTTTAATGTGTCCACTACTTTGATTAAGGATTCTCATAACGAAGATAGTGGTCTTTTGACACTTATGCGCGATATTAGTCATGAAAAGCAATTAGAATTATTGAGAGAAGGCTTTTTGAGGACGGTTTCTCATGAGTTAAGAACGCCCTTAACGTCTGTTATCGGCTTTTTGGAATTGATGGATATTGAGTCTCTATCATTTTCTGATGATCAAAAAAATTATATTGGCATTGCATTGAAAGAAGCTAAAAGTTTACAGAGTTTGATAGAGGACTTACTTGATTTATCACGAATAAATTCTGGAAAGATTCAGTGTCATTATAGTTCGGTGAATATTTTTGACTTATTAGAGAGCGTAGTTGCCTCTTTTTCTCCCTTGGTACAGAGAAAAGGGTTAGATTTAGTACTTAATGTGTCGGATAAATCTTTGATTATTGATGCAGATGAAGGAAAGTTGCGTCGTATTATTGTTAATTTAATTTCTAATTCAATCAAATTTACCGAAAAGGGATTGATAGAGGTTGATTATAAATGTGTTGATGAGAACCTTAATGTGTCTATCAAAGATACGGGGATTGGTTTAGAAAAACAAGATTATGAGTTGATTTTTGAGGAGTTTCAGCAAGTCGATTTTTCAGCTAATCGAAAGTTTGCTGGGATTGGGTTAGGCCTCTCTATTGTTAAGCAATTGGTACTGCTACATGGTGGCCGCATTTGGGTGAAAAGTACTTATAATGAGGGGAGCCTTTTTACCTTTTCTATTCCGCGATCACGGCCGGGTGTAAAAAAAGGGGGGTAATTACTATTTAAAATTGGGGATAGCCGTTGACACGATTATTTGAACGAGATATTCTTATTATGCCTCTATTACTGGGGTAAAGTTATGTTTTTATGGAGGGATGGCGGAGTGGTCAATCGCAGCAGACTGTAAATCTGCCGAGCTTTGCTCTACGTTGGTTCAAATCCAGCTCCCTCCACCACTCTTTTTTTGACTATTAGGTCTTATCTAGGAATTATAAAAGCCGGTTTGGTAGTTATAGATAATATAGCCTGTTTTTATGAGTTCATATGTAAAATGATTTTTTTATAGCAGATATATTTCATTAATTCTTTCTGATATTTTTTTGTTTTACTTTAATTTTACTTGATAAAGTTCTTGGTTTTGTTTAAAATGAAATTCTACCCTAAAAATTAGATTGGGGGGGGTATCTTCATCATTATGGAGGTTGTTCTTGTCGGATAAACCTAAAATATTAATTGTTGATAGTTCTAGTGAAAAATATACCATTTATGAAGATGTATTGAGTGCTCAATATTCACTTACTTTTTTGGATCTAGGTCAAACGGCGTTACGTTTATTTGATAGCGCTGATTGCCTTTTTCGGGTTGTTGTAGTTAATGTAAATCTTGATGATATGTCTGGTGTTGAGGTTTTAAAAAAGATAAAGCAACTGAATTTGATTCCTGAAGTTATATTGGTTTCTGGACTTGAGGACGTTCAAATTGCAGTGGATGCCATGAAATCGGGCGCTTTTGATTTTATACTTGAACCTTTGCGTCGAGAGTCGTTAATTCTATCTATTGATAAGGCCTTGGATAGTAGTTATTTTGTTGCACGTTTAGCTAAAGTAGGCGAATCATCAAATTTGAGCCAACTAGAGGCAAAGAAACGCATGAATTTAGTTCATGAATTAATTTTTAAGCGGCGTAGAGAAGGGCGTGCTCTTACTGCTGAGGAAATTCTAGTTTTGTTTTCTGAACATAGTGATGCGGCGAGGGATTATTTGGTGACACAATTCCAAGGCGAGTTTCAGAGTGTTCTTTCGCGTCAGGCTAAAGCAACGGTGCTGATTATTGAGGATGACTTTACGTTTAGGGAAGATTTGGTTGAGATTTTATCTGATACGTATACTATTCTTTCTGCAGAAACGGGGCGTGAAGCCATTGATTTGATTAAGAAAAATCCGCAGATAGAACTTGTTTTGTTAGATATTTATTTGCCTGATATTACAGGAAATAAGTTGCTTCCGAAAATAAAAGAACTTCATTCTAGTCTGTCGGTTGTTATTATGACGGCTTATAGAGAGGTTGATATTGCCGTGGAGACTCTTCGTGAAGGTGCTTTAGACTATGTGAACAAACCGTTTTATAAGATGGATATTCTTAATACAATATCAAAAGCACTACAGAAGAAGTATTTAATGCAGGATTTACCGGCGATTAAAGAGTTTTCATTGCCTCAGGATAAAGTTGAACGTATTCGTCTTAATTTATTAGGTGAAATTGGTCAAAATCGCATTTATGAGGGAAAGTCGGTTTTGATGAGTGATATCTATGCCTTCTATCCAGAATTGAAGAGGTCTTGTATCCCTGAAGAGGTTGTGTTGCCTGGAAGTGTGTTGAAACAGGGGCTTCATGCATTTGTTATTAAGCTTAAAGGGCAACATTTGGCATCTGTTCAATCTGTTTGAGGTATACATACCTTAAAAAGGGTTCCCATCTTTTCTACGGTTTCGATCTCAATTGTTCCGTTGTGCTGGTCTATAATGTTAAGTGATGTGGATAACCCCAATCCGGTATTCTTATATTTTGTGGTGAAAAAAGGGTCGTAGATGTGTTTTAACGTGTCTTTATTTATCCCTTTTCCGTTGTCAGAGATTGATACCTGACATCCTGAAGCTTCAGTGCCTAATTTGGTTATAAATCGGCATTTTTGTGTTTTAATTCTAATCTCACCGCCAGAGGGTAATGCTTCTATTGCGTTCATAGTAATATTAAATATGACTTGGTATAGTCCTGATGGGTGGCCTTTAAGGGGGGCGTGTTTTTCGGCTTCGAAAATAACACGAATTCCTTTTTTGTGACAATCTCCTTCTATGAGGTATAAGACTTCTTGGATAATAGTGTTAAGATTCACAGTCTGTTTAGTGTTAGATATGGGGTTTCCATATTTTAGCATGGTGTCCGTTATATTTAATATTCGTTTAATATTTACTTTAATTGTGTCAGCAAATTTTTGAACAGCAAACGTGTCTTGAATGTTGTTTTCTACAATTTCTGTACGGGTTAGCATACTGGCCATAGGGTTTCGAATCTCGTGTGCGATTCCTTTAGATAGTGTGGAAAAAGCAGCTTGGTGTGATACCTTTTCTAGAAGAATCTTTCTTTTCTGTGCGGTTTTTATACTATCTTTTAACTCTATTAGTGTTTGTTCTAATTTCTTTTTAGCATTGTTGTGGTTTGAATAGAAAAAATGAAGATAACAAAAATTCATTATAATCGCTGTGGCGGCAGCTATATAATACAAGACGGTATTTAGTTGTGTTGAGAGTTCAATAGGGTTTATAACTAGGTAGGATTGTTTGAGTAATATAATGATGCCAAATGATAATAGGCCCCCTGAAAAGATAGCCCTCTTTCCATTCTTTTCGTTAAAGTTGAATAAAAGCCAGGGTAATATAGCAAGTGAGATAAAGACGACCTGAACACCTGACTCACGAGGTAAAAGAAGCCCATAGTAAGCAAGATCGATATTTGCTGATAAAATGAGTGTTGTGCATGCTATCTTATGAAAATGATACCTATTCAGTAACAGACAACTCCAGAAGATTAATGTCATGGGGAGTATTGGAAGACTAATTGTTAGTGGCAATCCTATGATATAAAAAATGATGCCATATGGCAGCGCAATGCACCCTAGAACGGTAGCAACTTGGTTTGATAATATAATTGCTCTATTTCTTTGATTGTCTATTGATTTAGTTGTTCCCAGTAGGAAAAGTTTATCTAGCATCTGTTTTTTGAATGTTAGGATATTCTTATCAGCTTTGTGCCAGTAAATACGTTAAAAAAGGGATATTTACTTTTTCAGAGGTATTATAACGTGCCCCTTCGAACAGCGAATATCGGATATTACTATACACCCAATTGACGAGTAGGGCTATAGCTTCTTCTCCTTTACTAAGGTCATTTGCATGTCTTTCTAGAGTGTTGGTGGCGTCTTTTACGAAGGTTAATTGAGTGGGAGTTACACGGCGTTGATCTATGAGAATGTTAAACTTGATAAGTAGTGCTTTATAATCTTCTGATCTAAGTTTAGCTGAAGGGTCTAGTCTTTTTAATGAGTGTAGAAGATGGGCTTTAAGACGGTGATAAGTTTGTGTTAGTTTGGGACCTTGTGTGGCTAAGTGTGTTAAAAATTTAGCCTCATGATCTTGATAGCCTCTTATATTGTCTTGTTTTAGTTTTTTGATAGTTTCACAAAATCCGTCCATATCGTTAGAGGCGTCGTCATTAATGAATGTAAGACTTTTATTTAGTATTGTAAGAGGGTCCTCCTCTTCAGTTTGTAACTCTCTTTGTTTGATAATAACTGCATTTTCTGGTGTTTTTCTGTATTCTTTTGGATAAGAAAACATGTCGTTATGTCGACCAATGAGATTCTGTGCGAGAATGTTGGCTGTTTCATAGAGCGCTGTTTTGGAAATAGTAGGATGTTTAAGGAAGGCTAATCCTAGTTGAACAAAGGCATCAGCGGCACCTGTTTTTTGACGCAGAATGGTGTATGCTGAAAGATGCATTAATCTTTTTTCTTCTCGAGATGCGACTTCTTCTTGTGTTGCTCTTAGGTAGGCTACGGTGGCCCCCACAAATTTGTTAAGATCGAGTCCGATGGGTTTTAGTCGTGACGCTATATCTCTAATAGCATTTTCTTTTTTTAATCGATTACCTTCATCTGCTATCGGCTTAAATGTTGTCACTTTTCCTTTACTTTCATCATAGGCTTTTTCTAAAATATTAAGATCTATTTTCGCCTGTAATTGGTCAAAGCTAGGTGGCGATAGACAGTGTCTGTTTATGGCGTTAAATTCTGTAGGAATGCAGGTTTGTAGACTGGCGATTAAGCGATCATTTACTAATTGTAATGCGGCTACTGATTTTCCTAAATCACTTTGATCGATGGCATCATCGTGACTTAATAACACAGAAACAAGATCAACAACGATACTAAGTACTTCAGGATCCTTAAAAGTCTTTGTTTGATAGGCGCCTGAGATTAGTGCTGAAAAATACATGGCTTTAAATGCGTCGGTTGCGTCTTCATATAGCCCGAATCGTTTAGCGAATGTTTCGGTTGCTACTTGAGCAGTTACTAGATGAGGGTTGGTGGTTTGTATTGTGTTGCCAAAGATGTCTTTTGGGAGAGGTATTATTACTGGTGTTGTGGTTTGACCGCCTAATGATAATGAAAACTCTATACCTTCTTTATGGGCTATTGAATCTAAGATACTTTTGGGATCACTGGTTAAATTGGTATGATAAACACCATTTGATGACGTGATTATGTTCTCATGGCCTTCTAGAGTTCCTATTGAGTAAGCTCGTGGTCTACATTGACTGGGTTTTGATGATGTGAAGTGAGATTGGACTGGCTGGGAGGATAGGAGTGGAAGATGGGCTGTTGTGTTAGGTCTTGGTGAACAATGCCTAGTTTTACTAAACTCTCGTGGTATTGGTTTTCTTTGGGCTTCTATCTGGATCTGACGGGTACGTAAAGGTGTGGATTTCGGCCGTTGTTTTGGAAGGTGGTAACCTGAAGTCTGAGAGGTGACGGGAGCGTAGCCATTATAGCCATTCCGGACCACTAATGGACACTCGCACTTATACATTGTTATATCCTCCATTACATGGGATACCGTTATAAGGTAATGATTGGTGTGTTTTAGTTTTATTTTTATGCTCTCTAATCAATGGCCCTCTCCTGTGTTTAACTAATCTTAGTATTAACTTGTTAGAGTGTGGTAACTCTAACTTAAAATAAATAAAAATAAAAGGTTATTAGAGTGGCTCACTATTAGCGTCTAGCACGGGCATAGCAGTCAAGCTCCTCTTTAAGCTTTTTGTTTGGTAATCCAGCATGAACGTGCTTACCTATTTCTTTAGCTTGAGTGGTTTTATAACGTGAACTCATAGCTGACCAGATGATATTTGCATTGATCCAGTTGGGTAATAAGGCAATATGTTCTTTTGCTCTATTTCTTTCTTCTTCAGTAGGATAAGCTTCCGCTATAGTGAGTAGCTGTTCAATTTTTAATGTCAGCTTTTCTACTTTGTCTTTTCGCCATGCCTTTTCTTCACGAACAGGGTCTTGTCCTAATTTTCGACGTGCTTCAAAAATCGTTCGGCCTTCACTTCCAGCAAGTTGCTCTTTGAGTAGGGAGATAAGGTCATTATCTGATCCAATGATATCATTGGATATTTCCTGAGCTTCCTGATATAGCGTTTCTTTTGTTATGGGTTGGATGTCGCAAATGGTTGGATAATGACATACAATAGTATTGCACCCTTCGGCTACAAAATAATCAACAGCTGTTGTTTTTCTGCGAGATTTTCGGAGTCGATCTAGGTCTTCTATGCTTTCAGGTTTGAATATTGGACATTTTTTTTCTTCAACGGTTTCATTTAAATATTCTAGCAATTTGTTGTCTGGTTCTTTATGTAATTCACTTAAATGGGCGTATCGTTTTGATCTTGCTATTTCTTTTTCTTTTTCTTTTTCTTTTTCTCTTTCTTGAACGGAGAGGGATTCTT
>CAZIOF010000065.1:0-10902 GCA_964540745.1 uncultured Candidatus Marinamargulisbacteria bacterium | reverse complement strand
AGAGGCTGATAGGGCAGCCTCTAAGAGACGTAGGCACACCCTCAATCCCGGGGAACGGACATGAACAACCGACTATCCTTTCTTAAACTACCGGATGCGCCCCTACATAACATATACGACCTACTAGGTCCCGTAGAATATGCTCGTTTAGCCGCTACTTGCAAAGATACCCGATTGGTACCCAAGGTACAAAAAACTACCGATCACATCAATACCATAAAAAGAGCTATGAACAACGCTTCAACACCCTGTCCCACTGAATTGATATTAAAGCACCGTCCCTTCGCTAAAGGCGTTTTCAAGGACCAGTTAGACGACTATATTCAATCCTATATTAATACCAAGCTAAAGACAGAAAAAACTGAACTATTCTGGAAACTTAGAGAAGAGCCTGGAAGTAATGAGGAGGCAAAAGCCGCACATACTCAATATATCACCACCAGAGTCACACCTCATCCACTCCTCGTATTTGCTACCGATGAAGATGGCTGGACCCCACTTCATTGGGCGGCATATAAAGGACATGCAGCAATAGCACAAGTACTCATAACCGCCGGAGCCGAGGTAAATTCTAAAAATAACAATGGCGAAACCCCACTACATGTGGCAGCATATCACGGACATGCAGCAGTAGCAGAAGCACTCATAACCGCCGGGGCCGAGGTTAATACTACAGTCACTGATGGTGTTCATAAAGGTGACACCCCACTGCATTGGGCGGCATGGAAGGGACATAAAGACTTTGCAGAATTACTCATAGCCAAAGGGGCCGAGGTGAATGCTACCGTCACTGACGGCTTATTTAAAGGCTGGACCCCACTGCATTGCACGGCAAAATGGGGAAAAACAGACGTTTCAGAATTACTCCTAGCCAACAGGGCCGATGTGAATGCACCTCTCACTGGAGGTGAATATAAAGGCCATACACCACTGCATTTGGCGGTACAAAACAGACATAAAGCCACTGTAAAAGCCTTTATAGATCATGCAAAGACAGACCCCCAGCGCTTAAATACGATGTTAAATGCTAAGAATAACGTTAACAACACCCCACTGAATTTGGCGGCAAAAGAAGGACACACCGATATAATCCTCTTACTTGCAGAAACAGAAAAGGCTCAAAACCAGTCACTACATGCACAACTCCAAACCCAACAGGTTCAAATCCAATCACTACAAGCTCAACTCCAAGAACTACAGGCCAAAATAAAAACGAGAGCAAGCTCATAAAAAACATTTATCTAATCAACAAGACATTACGAGACCATGCCTGAGATCTCCGGTTCCCAACACCACTGCGAACTGGCTAACATGCTTTGATAGTGCTGATCTACTACAACTATTTACAAAGTACTTAATGACTGTAGATATTTCTAAAATACCCTAGCCGTGAGTACCCACGAAAAAATTAATAATATATGATATTGTTTATTTAGATATATAGTCTTAAAAAGGACTTTTATTGAAGAAACATATCTCATCACCATCCAAATTCATAGAAACATGGACATGTCCCCTTTCACTTGGACTATGCATCATCCCGGTGGGTATCAAAACAACAAATGGCAACTATACCTTCCATCATATCTTTGACAGCCCGTTATTAGACAACTGGATTTCGTCACAAACACGTTTAACAGGTCCCATTAACCCTATAAATCGACTAATAATCCAACACCGTTTTGACCTCAAAAAAACCTTTTATGATGAGCTTCAAGTCCAAGTTACCTGTCCACAATCATCTCTTATAGACCATGAGTTATTCCTTGAATTTTGCGGTCCAAAAGACCCTCAAACAGAAACCCCTCTTCATATTGCAGCAACGTTCGGATATCAACGTCTTTCAGAAATACTACTGAATTATGGATCGGATATCCAAGCTAAAAACAGAGAGGGGCTTACCCCACTTCATATCGCAGCAAACAAGGGACATGCATCACTTGTACGTTGTTTTATAAATAGAGGTGCTGATATACATGCTCAAACGCCACACGGATGGACCCCTTTACATCTCGCAATAACAGACAACATCAATAGCTACCCTATTACCAACATTCTCCTAGAGGCTGGTTCCGATAATCAAGCTATAGATATATATGGGCTAACCCCACTACAGTATTCAATTATTCAAGAATCAGATGAGTCAACAGATTGTTTCCGTAGCTATTCTATTATCTCGTTCTTTTGGTCTCTTTATAACCGGTTTCTACTAGTTATGTATATCTATACCCGTGTTTAAATAATTTCTCATGAATAAGCAGTTAGCAATAGGAGAACATACACTGCTCTTATTAGGGGGAGGACATCCCCCCAATCTATCATTGGAATACTGCCTACGACACAAGCTATTGTTTGTCGTTTAGCGTCTCAACAGACGTTCCATACAGGGGTTAGATAGCGCCATAACCATGGGTAGTCGTTCAGACTGCCACATGACCTCTAACAGCGTTCTTAGAACCATGATCTGTCAGTCAACAAGATTAGGACACACCCTATAAAACAGGTCTCTTTTTATTTTTATTGTTAATGCTTATTATTTATTAATTATTAATAAAATGCAGTACTATACCAATCGATAACGTTTAAACTTAAAAAGAAACGGAGCTCATCATGCCACAACTATTGTCAATAGCTTCCCATAACCCCCCCTAGGTTCAAACGCTCAGGATCTACGCATCCCGCTACCACCAACCGTTTTACATGTGACGTCAATCAAACCTCTTTTTTACCACCCCCTCTTACACGTCCGCGTGGATATATCGTCGTCCTTTCTGACCCTATTAAACCGAGCTCTGATTGGCCTAAAGGATTACCAACACTCAGTCAAGCGCACATACCCAAACAACTCGCCACGTTTAGAAGACCACCCGTTTTACATGCTGGTTCTAATTCAACACCAGGAACAACAGCTCCCACCCACGAGTCAAGCTCTGGTAAAGACGATACGGACACAGGCACACAACTCATGATCAACCTTCATAAGGAGCGCCAGAAACGTCTAAGGAAGGGGCGTCAGGAGCAAATGCAAGAATAGCCCGAAAACCACAGCCCTATTACCCAGGAATTGAGACTGGCCCCAAACACGGCTTTCCATTACCATAAGGGGCATGTCGCGACTCAAACGCTATCTCTGCGAGGATTTTAATCTCGAAACACCACCCATACGTGCCGTCCTCACTCTTTTTGATGAGGGGGCCACAATCCCCTTTATTGCACGGTACCGAAAAGAGCGAACCGCTGGCCTAGATGAAATCCAACTCAAGGCCATTCATACCCAGTACACCATGTACCAAACACTATTCCAGCGACAAGACACTATCCTTAAAAGTATCGACGAACAAGGCCAACTAACCCCTTCATTACAACAGGCTATTGACGCTTGTCGTGACAAACAAACCCTGGAAGACCTCTATCTTCCCTACAAAAAACGACGTAAAACCAAGGCCGATGTAGCGATAGAAAATGGCCTCCAACCCCTGGCCGATCTCATTCTAGAACAAAAAAGCACGCAACCGCGTCAGGCACTATTAGCACCCTATGTGTCTTCTAACAGTGCCATCACAACACCAGCCCAAGCCGTGGAAGGCGCAGGTCATATTATTGCCCAATCTATAGCCAATAACGCTAGCTACCGGCAATGGCTTCGGCGATACATGGGTCAAAACGGTCAACTCACCAGCAAGGTCACCACTGCCTACAAAGACAAACAGACCAAATATGACATGTATGCTTCTTTTTCAGAACCCTTAAAGCGTGCCGCAAGTCACCGCGTACTCGCCATTAGACGGGGCGATAAAGAAGGTATTCTGAACTGGAAAATCAAGGTGGATGAGGATACTGTTCTGTCTTACCTATACAAACACATCATCACGAACCCAGGCTTTGTTTTCAGCTTCGAACTCCAGTCCGCCATCAATGATGCCTATACCCGGTTACTCTCACCCTCTCTTCAAAAAGAGTGTTTTGGCCTGACCTGCGATGCTGCGGAAACCGACTCTATTCGTGTCTTTTCAACAAACTTGCGTCAGTTACTTATGGCGCCTCCGGCTGGCGCGCATGTGATTTTAGGCATGGACCCAGGCTTCCGAACAGGCTGCAAATTAGCCATCATCGATAAAACAGGCCACTATCAAGAGTCGGCCACAATTTATCCCGTCCCACCCCACGAAAAACGGGCCGAGTCTGAACGATGTGTCCTGGATCTAATAAAACGTTACCAGGTCACACATATCGCTATCGGCAATGGCACAGGCTCCAAGGAAACCTTTCGGTTTATTAAAGACGTCATTAAAACCCATCACCTTAACGTCATCCCTGTCGTAGTAAATGAGTCTGGAGCGTCGGTCTATTCCGCTTCAGAGATTGCTATCCAAGAATATCCCGATTTGGATATTACTATTAGAGGCGCTATCAGTATTGCTCACCGCCTCCAAGATCCCCTTTCAGAATTGGTTAAAATAGACCCTAAATCCATTGGGGTGGGCCAATACCAACATGATGTGAACCAAAGCCAATTAAAAGACGCGCTCATCTTTACCACCGAACAAGCCGTGAATGCCATTGGCGTGGATCTCAATACGGCGTCGCCCTCATTACTGACTTATGTCTCTGGGATCGGACCTACCCTGGCCCAACATATCGTCGCTCACCGCCATACCCATGGCCCGTTTTCAGACCGACGGAGCTTACTCAAGGTCCAAAAGTTAGGACCAAAAGCCTTTGAACAATGCGCGGGATTCCTCAGAATTAAGGACGGCAAAAACCCCCTGGATAATTCGGCCATTCACCCTGAATCCTATTCGCTGGTTCGTCAAATGGCTCAAGATATCAATTGTCCCATGGACACTCTCATTGGCAATGCCACAGCTATTCAAACTATTGCCATCAACAGCTATGTTACGGACACTATCGGTCTGCCCACCTTACAGGATATTCTTAAGGAACTCCAAAAACCTGGCATTGATCCACGCGACGCCTTTACCTATGCGACCTTTGATGATGCCATTGATAGCCTCCAGGATCTGAAGGAAGGGATGGTCTTAGAGGGCGTGGTCACCAATGTGACCCACTTTGGTGCCTTTGTAGATATAGGTGTCCATCAAGACGGTCTTATCCATATCTCTAAACTCAGCAACTCGTTTGTTAAAGACCCTCAAACCGTTATTTCTGTTGGTGACACCGTCTCTGTTACAGTTCTTGAGGTGGATACCGATAGAAAACGCATCCAACTGGCAAAGGTCCTTGATCCCTCATAGTCAACGCTAGCTATCCTCGACAAAGTCTGTCGCCTCCATATCATCACCCTCTAGCAGGATCATATGCGACATCAATTATACAAAAAATATATTATTTTTATTATTTGAAATATTAATAAGAAATACTCGATAACTCATTATAAAAGAGACTCTTTATGGGGAAAGACGATTAGAGACTGTCACCATGGCAATTCTCTTAAAAAAACTAAATCCATCCTCAATAGCTAAAGGATAATCACATGTATCATCATAAAAAACGACTTGCTGACAATTCTAGTTTTTCAACGTTACCTATTGATGTTATAATCCGATTACTTGCTTACTTACCTCTTAAGAATCAGCTCCAGAGTGGTCATAGCAACTCATTCAGGTTAGCTATAACAACTCGTTTAAATAATGACCATAAGCCGTTCAAAAAAATACATCCGTCTATTTCTCGTGAACATCTACTTTCGTTTCGATTAGGGTTTAAAAACTTATCGACAGCCTTGGCGGTTTTTAAAACCGCCATGCACCTTTTTAATCAGTCTACTCAAACAGACCATCGCGTCCCCCATCTCTCACTCCCAAGTGAACGCTCCTCAGGTAAATTTGACACACTCCAATCACATCATTACGCAACAACCAATAAACAGGTCCAAGATCATCTCAATATATCCGGTTATGATCGCGCCTTACAACTGACTACAAAGGGACTACGATTACTCTTCCCTGATTACTATGTCACCATTAGTGATTACGCCTATCTACCTTTAGATGGAAGTCCTATTACAGATGGGTCTCTGCTCATTTCATTTGAAAAGACTATTTAGAACCCTTGTTATTAACGAATATTCTATAACTCTTGCCACTAATGCTATACTAGGATTATCATCTAATTTATCTATATAAGGGGAACTGTCATGAGTATATCCCATCATCTATTCATTATTGGTGGCTGTTTATTGGTGTTACTAGCAGCCATATCTGTCAATCTTATTCAACTCAATCGCCGTAACAACTCATCCTCATCAGAGACGCTTAACTCTAGCTCTGCACAACTCTTCCAGTACATTTTGGATGGGACTCGTACATGTTTAGGATCTTCTATAAAAGAAAAACTCCTGCTATCCCTACTCATCGCTGGTTTCTTAACTGTTCTCAATCTTGCCTATGGGCCAACGTTACTGCCTGTGCTCCTCTTTCTATCCGGATCCCTATCTGCCTATGGTATTGGAAAAATAGGGGTAGGCCTGATTCATGCCTCATCCGCCCATCTTCTCCATGAAGCCAACCAGTCTCTTCAGCATTGTATCTCACGTACTCTTTCAAAAGGAAAGTTGGCCTTAAGCCTTATTGTTGGGTTAACCTTATTGGACTTTGTTGCGTGGGTCTTTCTCTTAGACCTGCTCTTTGATTACAATGTCATGGGCTTAGCCGAATCCTACTATCACCACTATTTTCACCAAGCCTTATCACAAACATCACCTCATCACATCCTACAGGATCTTGCTTTCGCTAAAATTATCTTTAGCCTCATGTTAGTTCATGCCTTGGGTTACGTCTTCCAAGCCCTTATCGCCCGTCTTTATAGTGCCATTTTTGGCGTTGCTTCAGATACAACCACAGACACTAGCAGCCACCTTCACTACGACTTCTTAGAAGATGACCTTCGGAACCCTGGCACCATTGCTGACCAAGTCGGTGATATGGCAAAACATGGCCACTCTATGATCGTTATTAAAGCCGCTATCCTTCTTTTAGGCTGTCTTTGTCATGGCCTTTTTGCACTTCTTTATGCTGACACCCACGCTGTTCAACACTACCTTGAATTAAGCCTGTCCGGCGTGCTTATCCTCACCTTTGGGATGATCGCTACCACGATGACCTATTGGTTCCCTATCTCAACACAACACTTTCAGAAACATGCCACTATTATCTGTGCCCTGATCTTGTCCACCCTCTGCTCCAGCCTTGTTGTCCTCAATATCTTAACCTGGGTTCATTTTCTTGTTCTTGTTCTCGGCATCGGTGTCCAAACCATCATCACCCTCATATCAGGTTCCTTGAAAACATCACAAACACCCGGCGATACGATCATGGCACATCTTCTTAGCGGCGTTTTAGCTGGCGCATCCGTATTTTGGCGATATATCCTCTTATTCTGTATCAGCTTAGGCATTATTTTTACGCTATCTGGCAGTTTTTCAAATGAAACGGCCGCTCTATTTAATCTTGGTCTATTTATTATCGGTATCTTAGCGCAGTCACTGTGCCTATTTGCCCCGTATATTGGGGCCTCTTCAATAGATACGGCCCTTGGCGTTAGCCATATGACCTTGGCACCTCAAGAAACCATTGATAGATTAGAGACACTTCATCAATCTACTCTTAGCAGTACACTATCTACTAAAATCAGTCACTCATTATGTGGTATAGGCCTTAGCATAGGTCTTTTATTTTACTATTTAGTTATACTCGAACATTTTCTGCCTCTATCCCAACCCTTCATGACCATTTTTCAAGAATTAGGAATCTCTCTTTTTGAGCTTCGCATTGATGATCTATTTACCCTGCTTCATCTTAATCTCTTTAACCCCGAATATCTCATGGGGTTTCTAAGTGGCCTTATCTGGTGTCTTAGCCTGATAACGCTCATTATGATGGGTATTCGACAGACACAACAACACATGCAGTCTGCCATTGATCAACAATTAGAAGACGATCCTAACATTGCCAGTGGCCAATCGCTTCCAAACTACCTGCAACTTGTTCAAATAGGGAGCCAATCGGCCCGTTATTGGACACGACTTATTCTAGGTCTGATTATCCTTTTTCCTATTCTCATCGCCTGCTTGTTTGGTATAGCAGGAACGGTTGGGTTCTTAACAGGACTTCTTCCTATCTGCTTTTTTACAGAAAGCATGAGTATATCTATTGGCACCTATTGGAAAAAAGTAAAGCTCTTTTTTGGCCAACAAGATACCGAAACAAACCCTTCTTCTTATACCAACCGGCTCTTTTGTGACAGCCTGGGCGATATCCTTAAAGATGGTTTAGGGTCTACATTAGGCATTGCCATGCTTGCTACCTTTATGATGGCCATTACCTCCTGTGTACTTGCTGTACGGTTTGACGTTTTTATCATGCCTTAGGATTAACACCATGAGCATCTTCCAAAAAGCAAGACCTCTTAATATGGCTTCTCTTCAATACAGAGACGGTCAACTCACCGTTCAACCCTCACCTGAATCACCCCCTACCCAAGACACCACTGATACACAAAAAGGACTTTCAGAGTTTCTCTCTCTATTTGGAGATTCGTTTAAAAAACTGGTCCTTAAACCAAAACCTCCTCCAAAACCTCATTCCTTTTCCTGTCTACTGACTCAAACACATATTAAACTTATGGAAAAAAGCTCGATTAAACAATCACTTTGGGTCTACTCCCTAAACGATAATGCCCTTAGCCTAAACGATCGACCAGTCGATACCAGTTTTCTTCAACAGTTTGTCACCAAAATCAATCATATCGCTGAGCAAGTATCCCAGGATTGTGTGGTCATTACCGAACGTGCCTAGAACCCTCTATTTACAGCCTGTTTTTCTGACAATAAAACCCGCTTTTTAATTATAACGTATTTTGTTATATTATAAACTTGTTTAAAATAACGCTACAAAGGGAATTATAACGTTACATATTGTTATAAAGGAGCCTCTTATGCAAGGTATTAACACAACTCCCAATATGGACCCCAAACTACAAGAGTCCTTAAAAAATGCGGCATCGCAACGCACAGCAAACGCACAAGGAACCACCTCCAACACCTTAGATAAAAATCCATCGTTTCGAAAAAAAGTGTTCGGGGCCTTAAAATCAGTCACCTCAGCTATCACTAATCGCTTGTTTGGAGCCTCATCTAGCCCATCTTCTTCAACAACAGCCCCACTTTCATCTATGGGATCTACATCATTGAAGATTCAATTGGTGATGGTATCCAGTTCCAACGATACGTCTACTAACGTTAAAGGGTTCATGGTTAGTGACAAGTTTCTCTCTTTTGATGACGCACGTGAACAGGCCAAACAACCCACCTCTAGTGGCAAAGCATTCAAAACACTTCTTGCCAAATTGGATCGCGGTACCCAAGAAAAAATGAAAGGCTCTCAACAAAAAATTGGCTCCAAATTATATATTAAGGATGACACCGTCAGTATCAAATCAGGGTTTTTTAGTCTTCAAAAACAGGCCGTTGGAAGCACCTTAAATGTGGCCCAGTTAATGACCAATCTAGAACAAATGAATAACGTCATCAATAAAGACCTGAAACAGGCGGGTTCCGTCTTATCCGAGACACTTTTAGAGGCTAAAACTAAGTTAGTTACCCACTTCAAACAACTTCAATCTATTGCAGCGGGTGTCCCTGAACTCAAGGACCGTTTCAACGCCCTAGAGAACCAAATTCTTGGCTCTGAGGTTGTCAGTTCATTAAACGAAAAACTAACGGTACTTGATCAAAAAGCGGCTCACTCTTCTGATACATCGACCCTTAAGGGCCTTCAAGAAAACTTAGCACGACTAAAAGCTACCCAGCCATCACTAAACGAAATCTCATTTAGTGACGGCCGATTAAGTAAACTACCGCCTCATCTAAAAGAGATTGCTCAAGCAAAAGTTGATCAGTCAACATCAACAGTAACCGATCAGATTAAAACAACTCAAACTGCCATGAAAGATAAGCTCATCTCCGATCTCAATATCACCGCCCTTCAGGACCAAGTCACCCAATTGTCCGGAAAAACAGAGGGTCCAGACTTATCGCCTCTCACCACAACCCTCGCGTCTTTCAAAGGCACACAAACAGAGATTGATTCCATCAAAGATTGGGCGGCCACCACCCAAACACGTGTCTCTACATTCCAGAAGACCCAAGACACCGTCACAGAACTCTTTAACCTCACACGCGGCATCACAACAGATACGGCCCCACTTGAAGCCCAATGGAAGGGCTTTCAGAAAGCACCTTTAGATTTAAGTGATAAAGTTAAACAAGCGACATCCGCCCTCAAAACCTTCAGCAACACGCTTCAAGATAGTCTCCTAACGGCCACTAAAGCGAAAGTCGCTACAACGCAATCAAGTTTAAAAGACTCGCTTCAAACCTATGTGTCGTCTAAACGTGGCGAATTCAAATTCCAAACTATCTTTAGCAACTATCTAACCCAATTTCATCAACGATTTGGCGCCATTAAAACGGCCATGGAAAAAACCGATATTGGCCGCCATTTCAGCGATAAAGGCATTTCTGCCAACGAGATCAATGAACCCGATACGTTTTTCACTAAGATGCAAGATCTGTATATTGAAAAACGATTTAATGCCCTCTCCCGAACCGTCTCTCAGCAACAGTATGAGTCAGACGGACCCTGGACAGGTGGCATGCGTTCTGATGACGCGATCAATGCGGACATGGCCAAGGTTATCAAGGAACATGGGCTCGACTCCAAATCCGATGCCGTAAAGGAGGCCTTTAGCAAGACAGCCGAATCCTTTGTTAATCAACTATCCACCCGTTTTAAACAAGAGGCCCATGCCTTCATTATTATGTCCATGACAAAGGATAGCACCTATGCAGCATTGCGTGCCCAGTCCGTCACAGCAAAGGCC
>CAZIOF010000064.1:0-2802 GCA_964540745.1 uncultured Candidatus Marinamargulisbacteria bacterium | reverse complement strand
GCGAACGATTTACGTATTAAGAAACCTGTTGGTAAAAAGAAAAGATATAAGAGTCGACAAACAAAAACACCGATGTTGTCTGACAGAGTAGCAACACAACCAGCCGAGGACGTAGATAAAGACATAAAAGCATTAGAACTGACAGGTATTTGGGTTTATCAAGGGAAGACAAAGGCCTTATTGGGACAACGCATCGTTGAGGTAGGGGACACCGTTAAAGAGGCGACTGTTTTATCAATATCGAATACCACAGTAACCTTAAAATCCTTGAGTACTTTATCGGTGTACAAAATAAAGATAAGGAAGAACTAATGAAAATAATCACTCTCTTTTTTCGCGGGATCATTATTGCCCTTCTGGTGATTGTGCATCCTGCCCTATTGGCGCAGTCAGAACTGGAACAAAACCGATTGGGAGCTATAAATCAAAATGGGGAGCAAATTAATTTTTTGAAGAACCTTTTAGGTAAAGAAACGATTGTTGATTATACCTTTGCAAAGATTAGCCTATCCGACTATCTGAATATTTTTTCATCGGAATATGGGATTAACATTATTAACGATGCGTCAAGTGTATCGAAACGGTTGAGTTTTTCCTTAAAAAGCATGCATCCACTGGATATTTTTGATCAAGTGATACGATCTTGGGGATGTGTGTGGAGTTATGCAGACAATGTCATTCGTGTGGTAAATCAAGAGCCTGTACGGGTCTTTAAGTTGAGTTACGCTAATGCGCAAGAAGTATTGAATTCAGCCAGTGCTGTGGTGAATTTAAGTGGTATGAGTATCAGTATAGAGAGTAACGCTATTGTGGCACGTGGAAGTGAGGATAAATTAGAACAATTAGGTCAGATTGTTAGCAACTTGGATGTGCTACCACGTCAGGTTTTAATTCAAGTCAAAATTATTGAAACAAGTGATGACAATGAGAATTCGTTAGGTCTTGATTTTCAATCATTAAATGTGAATCCATTGAGTCATCTCAATTTAGAGCCTAAGGGATTTTCAGAAAAGGCAGAGGCAAGTACTGAGGGGTTGTTTTTTTCTGTAGTCAATCAGGACATTTCAGCAAAGATAGAAGCGTTGGAAAAGAAGGCGGATTCAAAAGTGTTGGCACATCCTAAATTGTTAGTTACAAATCATAAAACAGCGACTATCGTAACGGGGCAACGACTAGGCTATAGTACAAGTACTCAGACAGCTACATCGGTCATCCAAAATATTAAATTTTTAGAGACAGGTATAAAACTAAATTTCACACCCCATATATCCAAATTCGATGACATCTTAATGGATATTAGTCCTGAAGTTTCTGAGGGGCAAATTGTCAATGAATTGCCACGTGAATCAACCACTAAGACAGAAACACAGGTGGTGGTATTAAATGGATCTACTATTATTATTGGTGGTCTGATTCAGCAGAAGGAAACCCAATCCAATAATGGGGTTCCTTTTTTATCGGATATTCCTTTCGTTAATCTATTGTTTTCCAAGACATCAACAAAACTCGAGAATCGAGAGATCGTCATTTTGATCACGCCCCATATTGTGGACCTATATAACAATCAGGATCAAATCTATTACAAGGAAAAAGCTAAGGCCGTCAAAAGCACGACCTCTCAAGAGGAGAAAGGCTAAAGGGGTATCAGCCCATGGAACAAACACATCGTTATGGCGATTTAAGTCAGCACCGAATTAGCGCGCATGTGATTAAATCCATGCCCCGTTCATTGGTAGAAAAATATATAATTGTCCCCATTGCAGAACAGGATGGGGTTCTTATTATTGCCAGTACGAAGCCAGATAACTTGGATATGAAAGATAATCTTGAACAATCACTGGATCGCCAAGTGGCCTTTATTCAAGCAGAGTTAACAGAGATTCAACGTTTAATTTTGACCCATTATGGGGGACAAGCCTCCTTTGAAACCATTTTAGAGAACATACAGCAAGAGGACGTGGAGGAACTGTCACAAGTACGGGAAATTCGGTCGTTGAATAAACTGGCGCTTGTGACCAAAGAAGAGACCACGGTTGTGGAAATCTTTGATTATATTGTGAATCAAGCCATCTTAGAGCAGGCCTCTGATATTCATATAGAGCCGACACAGTTTGAGACTATGGTTCGAGTGAGAATTGATGGTGTTCTACACGAGCTAATAAAAATTCCAAGGATTCTCCATAAGTCGCTTATATCAGCCATTAAAGTGGATTCAAAATTAGATATTACAGAGTCGCGATTACCGCAAGATGGTGAGCTAGAGATAGATTGGAACGATAAACGTTACGATTTACGAGTGGCTACATCGTTAACCATCTATGGCGAAAAAGTAGGGATCCGAATTTTAAGTAAAGATACCTTGGATCTAGGGCTAGGTAAATTAGGCTTTGAACCTAGAAATCTTGAATTAGCAAGAGAGATGTCTGATAAACCGTCTGGCATGATATTGATTGTGTGGCCCACAGGGTCGTGTAAAACAACAACCTTATTTTCCATGTTAAGTGAAATGCGATCTATCACCAAGAATATTATTACGATAGAAGATCCTGTCGAGTATCGGTTGGCTTTAGTGAATCAAATGGAGGTTAATAACAAGGTTGGGTTAGATTTTGCTAGAGCGTCACGGTCCTTACTTCGTCAGGATCCGGATATTATTTTGATGGGCGAAATCCGAGATAAAGATACGGCAACGATTGCGGTTCAAAGCTCATTAGCAGGAACATTGCTATTAAGCACATTGCATAGTAATGACGCTATTATGACCATTGATCGATTAGTCAATATTGGTGTAGATCGATTTTG
>CAZIOF010000063.1:0-15239 GCA_964540745.1 uncultured Candidatus Marinamargulisbacteria bacterium | reverse complement strand
GGCTAAAGTATTTGGCCATTCGCCTATATATATTTTTACGAAGGTATTAATTACCTATGCTAGGCCTTGGATTCTTGGTGGTTTTGGGTTGGTTATTTTGGAGGTTATGTCTGATTTTGGTGCTGTAGCCATGTTTAATGTGAATACCTTTACGACGGTGTTGTATAAAGCATGGTTTGGTTTCTTTTCGTTAGCTGATGCAGCGCGAATAGCAAGTTTTTTGGTTGTTATTGCACTGTTGATTCGGTTTTTTGGCCATAAGGGGCAACAACAAAAAAAGTTTTGGATTTCAGGGCGAAGTGTGTCGACTAAGTCTAGTCAAAAAATACTTCTTTATGGGCCTGTTGGGTGGGTGGCTTTTAGTGTTTCTTTTTTTCTTTTTTCTTTAGGTTTTTTGTTACCTTTTCTACAATTGTGTTATTGGGTTATTCGGTCATTTTCGTTATCGTCTTATACGTTTTATATGGCCCCCATGTTTAATTCATTGTTTTTAGCTATTTTGGGAAGTGTTTGTGTCTTAATCTGTGCATTTTTGCTTGCTTTTTTTCAGCGATTAAAAAAGAGTGTGTTATCTTTTTGGATAGAGTCGATATCAACTCTTGGCTATGCACTTCCGGGTGTGGTTTTAGCCGTTGGCTTGTGGGGGGTATTACAGTTTATTGATACCTTTCTTTTTCCAGGTAATGGATTTTTATCTGGGACGATTGTGATTGTATTATTAGCCTATATTGTGCGATTCTTGGCACCAGGATTTCAATCTATACAGTCTGCGTTTGAACGTATTCCTAAGCAGGTTGATGAAGTTGCAGCAACGCTTTCTTCCAAGCGGTCGGATTTGGTGTTTAAGGTGCATTTACCTCTATTAAAAGGGGGGGTGTTGACGGGGTTATTGTTGGTCTTTGTAGAGATTATGAAGGAAATGCCAATGACCCTTATGACCCGGCCATTTGGTTGGGATACATTGGCGGTGAAGATATTTGAATATACTCAGGAAGGCCAGTTTCAGGAAGCGGCTTTTCCGGCTGTTGTACTTCTTATTGTGGGGTTGATTCCTTTAACGTTGGTGAGTCAGAAGCTTTTTCAAGAGGGAGGCGATTCTTAATGAAACCGTTGTGTAAATTTGATCAAGTGTCTGTTTCCTTAGGTGATACGGCAATCTTAAAGGATATTTCTTTTTCCTTGTATTCAGGGCAAATAGCATGTCTTATCGGGCCTAGTGGTTGTGGAAAAACAACGCTTCTTCGTGCGTTGGCGGGCTTTGAAACGCTAGATTCAGGATGTATTTCTATGGACGGTGATTGTGTAAGTTCTCAACATCAATTTTGTCCTACCGAGGAACGTGGTGTGGGGATGGTTTTTCAGGATTTAGCATTATTTGGAAATTTGACCGTTTTAGAAAATATCGCTTTTGGTTTAGCGCATTTAGCGCCAAGGCAGAGAGATCGGGATTGTCAGACATGGTTGACCTTGCTTAAGCTGGATGAGTATAAAGATCGATTTCCACATCAATTATCAGGTGGCCAACAGCAGAGGGTGGCTTTAGCACGTGCTTTAGCACCGCGGCCTCGGTTATTGTTATTAGATGAACCTTTTTGTAGCTTAGACTCGTCCTTAAAAGAAACCTTGTTAATTGAATTGAAAGATCTTATCAAACGTAGTGGGACGACGGTGATATGGGTGACTCATTACCATCAAGAGGCCTTTACATTAGCGGATGTGGTTGGGGTCTTAAATGAAGGGACTTTGCACCAGTGGGGGCCGTCTACAGAGTTGTATCAAAAGCCAGCAACTCCCTTTGTTGCACAATTTTTAGGTGCAGGTACTTTCTTAAATGTTACGATTGTTAATCATCAGGCTATTGAACTTTGTGGTCAAATTATTGAGTCGTCGTCTATGCCTATGTGTAAACAAGGCGAGTCTATGTCTCTTTTTGTGAGGCCTGAACAGGTTGTTTGTTCAGAAGATGACGGTCTTAAAACGATTGTAGAGGCGGTTCGTTTTTGTGGCGCGCATTATCTCTATACGTTAAGACTTCCAGATAATCAGAGGGTTTTAATGCAGACTTATTGTCGTGTTGTTTTTGCGCTGCATTCTGTTATTCCTATCACTTTTAATTTTTCTCATGTTGCTTTATTTGAAAATGATGAGAAAGAGATTCCTACTTTGAAGGTTTAGTCTTTTCTTGAATTTGGTAAAGTGACGTATGGCGTATATAGATGTTAAAATAAGGTTATTCAAGACCGATTGGAACGTGCGTTAATATTTAGGTGTCCTTATTTATGGGTGACAAAGCCTTAATTTTAGGATGCTTTTCTATTGAGCGTCGGATGTGATTGGTACAATGTTTTTAAAGGGAGGCTTTTTGTATGGGCTTTTTTGACAGATTTAATCCTAAGTTTAAAGATAAAGATCCTAACGTACGTTTAGTGGCTATTGCTGAAACAGATAGTCAAAAGGTGTTGTGTGGGATTGTTTTGAGTGATGATGAGGAATCTGTTCGAGATGCGGCGTTGGAGCGTGTTACTGATATTTCTTATTTGGAAAAAATTGCTTTAAAATCTGTGCATGGCCCTACTAAAAAGACCGCAGTTAAGAAAATACAGGAAGAAGATGCATTGAAGCGTCTCGTGACGTCTAGTGATGATATTGTTGCCATGTCTGCCGCAAAAAATGCTTATTTGAAAGATAAGGACTTTATGTTCGAGTTAGCTAAAAACACGATTCAGTTAGAAATGGGGGTTGAGTTAGTTAAAAAGTTAGCTGGTACACCGTTCATTGAAACGTTAGCACAGTCGGCGGCCTTATGGGAGATTCGAGAGGCTTCTGATCATATTTTAAAAGGCCCTGAATTAGAGGAGTTTCATGAGGGTGAGGCACCAGAAGGGTTAGGTGAGGCGCTTGTTGATGATCCAGAGGAGGAGGCTTCTTCTGATGAATCTAACAATCAAAAAGAGGCTGATTCTTCTCAATCATCAGAAGAGTCTTCTTTCACTGAACCTGATGTAGCTTCAGCTGAAGCCAATGTTACTAATAGTTCAGTAGAGACTTCTGAGGACATGTCTGAAGGAGAACAGGATCCCTCAGATTCTGTTGAGGAACCTGTAGAGCGTGGTGAGGGGTTGAACTTAGGCATGCCCAAAGATAAGGTTCTTTCGCTCTTGGGAGAGCCAGTGAAAGCCACGACACTTAAGGATGTTTTGAAAAAATTAGATAGGGAGTCTGAAATAACGGCTGATTTTGTTGATAAAGAATATTTGCTTTTTGATAGTGCTGATGGTCATTATAAATTGGTTTTTCAAGAAGGCATTTTGCA
The DNA here is from genome assembly GCA_964540745.1 of uncultured Candidatus Marinamargulisbacteria bacterium. GTDB lineage: Bacteria > Margulisbacteria > Marinamargulisbacteria > JABIPA01 > JABIPA01 > CAZIOF01. The sequence goes on along the minus strand of CAZIOF010000063.1, from coordinate 11,926 downwards.
TCAGGTTTTTGAAAGTCCGTAGGCATTATTTTATTAAGTTTTTGAGGGATATTTGTTGGGGGGCTTTTTCTGGTGCCGCTTTTATAAAAAATCTCTTTAAAAAATTGGTAGAACCTACTATTATTAACTTTTTAGTAAGAGATAGATATTTTTGCCGGTTTTGTACACGTCTTTTGTGTCTAGGTCGGGCATAAAGGATTGGAACTCTGTAAATGGGTATTGCTAAAGCTAGATTAATACTGGAGGACGGACGTTGTTTTGAAGGGCGTGTCTTTGCTAATGCCCCTGATGTTGTGGGAGAGGTAATCTTTAATACTGCTATGGTGGGTTACCAAGAAGTGTTAACAGACCCTTCCTATTTTGGGCAGTTAGTGGTTCTTACTTATCCCCTTATAGGTAGTTATGGGATTAACCCTGAAGATATTCAGTCCAAGAAATTGCATCTTAGTGCCTTAATTATTAAAGAGTATATTGATATGCCTAGTAATTGGCGGTCTAAAATGACACTGAAATCCTACTTAACTCAACATAAGATTTTGGGTGTTGAAGGGCTTGATACACGTGCTATTACGCGACACTTACGTGATAAGGGTGCTATGAAATCGTGTTTGACGACCTCTTCAGAGTCGATAGATGTTCTTTTAGAAAGGCTTCAACAGATGCCTGATATAGTTGGCCAGAACCTTGTAAAGGATGTTAGTACCAAAGAGTCTTATGTATGGAAAACGCCAGAAAAATCACGTTATAAGGTTGCAGTCATTGATTGTGGGGTTAAATATGGCATACTTGATCAACTTGTTGCCTGTGATTGTGACGTAACGTGTGTTCCTTATGATACGAAGGCAGAGGTTCTTTTGGCTGGGGGGTTCGATGGGGTGTTAGTGTCAAATGGCCCTGGGGACCCAGAGCCAGTTACGGAAACTGTTGAGACGGTTCGCCAGTTAGTAGGTAAGATTCCGTTATTTGGTATTTGTTTGGGCCATCAGATTTTATGTATTAGTCAAGGTATTTCTATCTGTAAATTACACTTTGGTCACCATGGGATTAACCACCCTGTTCGAAATGTGGCTACAGGTGCTGTAGAAATAACCTCTCAAAATCATATTTATTGTGCGACAAAGACGGATACTTCAGTTGATTTTGAGGTAAGTCATATTAATCTTAATGATCAAACCATATCAGGCGTTCGCTTTGTTCCTCAGAAGGCATTTTCAGTTCAGTATCATCCAGAGGCGTCCCCGGGTCCGTCAGATTCCCATTACTTGTTTAAAGAGTTTTGTTATCTTATGGAGAATGGGGTCTTTCCATCACAGGAGAAGGTGTAGCTAAATGGCAAAGAGAACAGATATTCAAAAAATACTATTGATTGGCTCTGGGCCAATCGTTATTGGTCAAGCTTGTGAATTTGATTATTCTGGGACACAAGCGTGTAAAGCGCTTAAGGAAGAGGGCTATACGGTTGTCTTAATGAATTCGAATCCAGCGACTATTATGACAGATCCTTCTACGGCTGATAGAACTTATATTGAACCTCTTACGGTTTCTTTCTTAGAGAAGGTCATTGCTCTTGAAAAACCGGATGCGATTTTGCCGACATTGGGAGGTCAGACGGCGCTTAATCTTGCGTTAGAAGCGTTTAATTCAGGATTGTTAACTCGATATAATGTGGCTATGTTAGGTGCTGATGCTGCCGTTATTTCAAAAGCAGAAGATAGACTCTTATTTAAGAAGGCTATTGAAAAACTAGGATTGCGATTACCTCATTCTGTTGTGGCGTATTCGTTAGAAGAAGCGGTTGAATCGTCCAAAGAAATTGGTTTCCCTTGTGTCGTTCGGCCTGCATTTACATTGGGTGGGACAGGTGGTGGTATTGCTTATACGCCTGAGGATCTAACTCAAATTGCATCTGGTGGACTACATCATAGCTTGATTTCTGAGATCCTTATTGAGGAATCTATTATTGGTTGGAAAGAATATGAACTGGAAGTGATGCGTGATAAGAATGATAATGTGGTCATTATCTGTTCTATTGAAAACTTGGATCCTATGGGGGTTCATACAGGGGATTCTATTACTGTCGCACCTGCCCAAACCTTAACGGATGTTGAATATCAAAAGATGCGTGATGCGGCTATCGCCATTATGCGTGAAATTGGTGTGGAGACGGGTGGGTCAAATGTTCAGTTTGCAGTTAACCCTGAAAATGGCGATCTTGTGGTTATTGAGGTGAACCCTCGTGTTTCACGTAGTTCGGCATTGGCCTCTAAGGCAACTGGATTTCCTATCGCTAAATTTGCAGCTAAATTGGCAGTTGGTTATACGTTAGATGAGCTTCTTAATGATATTACGCAGAAGACACCTGCATGTTTTGAGCCGACCCTCGATTACTGTGTGGTTAAGATTCCACGGTTTAATTTTCAAAAATTTCCAGACAGCCCCACTATTTTGGGGACTGCGATGAAGTCTGTGGGCGAAACAATGGCCATAGGGCGTACTTTTAAGGAAGCTGTTCAGAAGGGGATTCGATCTCTAGAAACAGGACGGTATGGGTTTGGTTTTGATGGTAAGGATATGGGTGGCCCAGTTGATAACGTATTATTAGAAAAGCCCAATGCTGAACGGCTTTTGTATATTAAGAAGGCAATGTCTAATGGCATGTCTATTGACGAGATCCATCGCTTAACTAAGATAGATCCTTGGTTTTTAGCACAACTTGAACAAATTGTTCGTTTTTCTGAACAGATTGAGAAAACACCTGAAGGGGTTCGTCGTGCAAAAGAGTATGGTTTTTCTGATGTACAATTAGCCAGGTTATTATCGTTTGAATCTGAAGCAGATGTACGTGCGTATCGAAAACTCAATGGTATTTTGCCTACCTATAGCTTGGTGGATACCTGTTCTGCTGAATTTGAGGCCGCAACACCTTATTATTATTCGACCTATGAAACTGAGACTGAATTTAGACGTTCCAATAAAGATCGCGTTATGATCTTGGGTGGAGGGCCTAATCGTATTGGCCAGGGAATTGAGTTTGATTACTGTTGTGTTCATGCCTCTATGGCGATTCGAGATGAGGGTTTAGACAGTATTATGGTTAACTCTAATGCAGAAACAGTTTCTACAGATTTTGATATCTCAGATAAACTTTATTTCGAACCGGTTACTCTAGAAGATGTTCTTCATATTTATGATATTGAAAAGCCGTTAGGCGTTATTGTTCAGTTTGGTGGTCAAACGCCCCTTAACTTGGCTAAAGATTTGGAGCGAGCAGGGGTTCAGCTGTTAGGGACTTCCCCAGATAGTATTGATGCGGCTGAAGATCGAGATAGATTTCAAAAGATATTGATGCAACTTGGATTACGTCAGCCTGCAAATGGAACGGCCACTTCTATAGAAGAAGCCATTTCTATTGCTAATTCAATTCATTACCCTGTTGTTGTTCGTCCATCCTATGTCTTGGGTGGGGCTTCTATGAAAATAGTATCTGATCAGGCTTCTTTAGAGCGATATGTGTCGCAAGCTAGAGAGGTTTCTTCGTCTCATCCTATCCTAATAGATAAATATCTTGCTCATGCGAAAGAGATAGATGTGGATGCTATTTCTGATGGAACAGACTGTGTTATTGCAGGTATTATGGAGCATATTGAAGAAGCGGGTGTTCATTCTGGTGATTCCGCATGTTCTCTTCCTCCTTTTTCGTTAGATCAGGTTATTCTTGATGAGATTCGATCCTCAACGGCACAATTAGCAAATGCATTGAGTGTTGTTGGTCTTCTTAATATTCAGTTTGCTATCAAAGATAATGAGCTTTATGTTCTTGAAGTTAATCCAAGAGCGTCACGAACGGTTCCTTTCGTTAGTAAAGCTACAGGTGTTCCTTGGGCCCAAATTGCAACAAGAGTCATGTTGGGAAAAACAATTAAAGAATTGGGCGTTTCTGAGGTATCGTGTCCCTATTATTCTGTTAAGGAAGCGAAACTTCCTTTTGAACGTTTTCCTGGGGCGGATGTCTTGTTGAGCCCAGAAATGAAGTCAACAGGTGAGTCCATGGGGATTGATAATGATTTTTCAATAGCCTTTTATAAAGCTCAGGAGGCTGTTGGACAGACATTACCCTTATCTGGCAGTATCTTTATTAGTGTGAGTGATTTGGATAAATCTGGGGTGGTTCCACTGGCGAAAGAATTAGAGTCTTTAGGTTTTGAAATTGTGTCTACGTCGGGAACGGCTATGGTTCTTCGAGAGGCAGGTCTGTCGCCTGTTGAAGTGAATAAGGTGTCTGATGGTGGATATACGGTTATGGATTTGCTTCAAGAACAAAAAATTAAACTATCGTTTAATACACCAACGCCACAACAGCATGCATCCGATGAAGTTATTATTAGACAGCAAGTATTGCTCCAAAATATTCCTTATGTGACAACACTCCCAGCTATGAGAGAAACGGTTAAAGCTATTTCTGCAGTGAGGGCTCAATCGCTTCAGGTAACTTGTCTTCAAGATTATCTTGCGCTATTACCGTCTTTATCGCCAACAAATTCTTAAAAATATAGAGATGATTTGTAAGGGATATTCCTTGTAAGGTAAAATTGAAAACTGATAAAATAGGCTATCTTTTATGGGTAACCTATCATTGAATGAATAACAAGTCGATTACTGATTCTATTCTGATAATCTTGATAATCATTGCCACCATGATGGTATGGGGTGTGATGTATTTTCAGTTATCTTTTTTTGTTGATATAACCGTTCCTTTTTGGCACTTCAAGTCGATACCTATTAAGGTGCCGCTGTTTTTACTACCTATCATCATACTTCCTGTTATAAGTTATATTGTTATTAAGCGAGCAAGACAGTTGTTTTTTGTTTTATTCGTTCTTATACTTTCAGGGGTATCCTATCAATTTTCTTTAAATCTTTTGGAGGGTGAATGGCTGTCGGGTCTTCGTTCTCGAATAACGCGTGCAGGTCATGTTGACTTTATTTCTCTTGCGACCTATCAAGGCAATACTTTTACTTTGTTAAAAAATTATGAGAGATTAGTGATGCCTCATGACCAAAAAGAGATAACACAAGCGACACGTGATGCCTTGAATAGGGGCGATATTGATTTAACACATTTTGATCTTTTTAACATAACCTTTGTGGGCAATTGGGCTAGAAGTAAACCGCCTGGCCTTGCCTTACTTTATATTGCGTCTAAGAAAATGTCTCAGAGTGTTCTGTTAGCAAAATCTAGTAATGAACGACGTATACGACTTCTTAATTTTATATCGGTCACTTGGCCATTTATTGCCTATCTTGTGCTTATCCCCTTATTCTATTTTGCAAAACGCATTTCGGATACCGAAACGGCTAAAATAGCCTGTCTATTTTATTCTGTTATTCCCTCTGTAAATTTGCTTATATTGTATACTGATCAAGTATTCTTTCCTCTTTTTCTTATGACGTTATTAGGTATAAGTTCATGGGTTTTTTGTGAAAAACGTTCTGTATTTGTTATGCCTGTTGGGGTATTAACGTACCTTGTTCTTTATTGTTCCTTTGGCTTAATATTTATAGTTCCTTTTGTTTTAGCATTGTTATTCACGGCTTCTTTTGATAAGCCAAATGGAAGTCTAGACAGGTCATTTTTATTAAAGAGCCTAGTGTTTTATGCTATGGGTTTTTTACTAACAGATCTTTTGTTTAGATTCACGTTAAATTATGATATTTTTCTTCGGTATTCAAACGCTATGAAAAATCATCATTGGTTTAATGCATGGCGTTGGTCAATAACTATGGTGTCTCAATCAGGGATAGCTAATATAGTGTCATATGTGGCACTTGTCGGTGTTCCTATTATGGGTCTTGCCTTTATGAACAGTTTAAGGCATATCAGTACAACCCTAAATCAATGTTTGTCTCTAAAGTGGGTTCCCTATCGTAAATTATTACCTGTTTTAACGTTGTTTATCTTTCTTTTTCTCTGTTTTTTTAGTCAAACACGAAGTGAAGCGGCACGTCTCTTTTTATTTTTAGTTCCTATATGTTGTATCTTAGCTGCAAATGAAGTTAAAGAGCGGTTTATAACAAAGCCTTGGTTTGTTCTCTTATGTATTGGTTTACAAGTAGGAACAATTCTTTTTGTTAGACTCTATTATGATATTCATTAAGGGTGTGGGTTTGATTTTATTTTTTTCTTGGAAAGGGCTCTTTATTGCCATCGTTTTGGCCTCTGCTTTATAATAACTTTACCCATGCATAACTATCGTGATATTCATTTGCCGGATTTGTTGGATCAGCCGGATTTAATACGTTTTTTTAGGGGTGTCTTTGTTCACTCTAGTGTTTCTTTAAGCGCTTCGGGGATTGATTCGTCGTGTACGGATCGATCCATGAAATGGTTTTATGCCAAATTAAAAGAAGGTGCTCACGGCGATTTATCGGTGTTAAATAGCTTGTTATTAGGGTTTCAGAAGCAATATAAGGGCGAGTTTTCTGTTGAAAAGCGACGACATCCATTATTTTCTGATGTATTTGATCGATTAGGATATTGGAAAGAGTATAACGCTTATGTATTTTCAGTGATGCAGGATAATGTTTGTAACACTCATAATCCATATACAGCGATATTAGATAATATTAATGTGTCTGTTAGATGTATTCAACCATTAATGGAGTTTCAAAAAAAGCTTTGTCGGCCAGGGGGTGATGGCACATTATTATATGCGGCGGTTAGGCGTGTTTTAGACGAGCATGACCCCCAATGGAGTCATCAGTTGGGGAATGTCTTTAATGAGCTTCAAAAAGGGTATTCGCTTACACGTGTTTTACAGACGACGGATGCTATCTTCCTTATTATAGTTGGATTTATTTCTCAATTTTTAGAGGAGGTCGATCATTATTTTGACGGTGATTATGCGTTTGACCCTAATATATTAAAGGACAAGCTTTTAACCGTTAATGAATGTCTTTCTTTTTTGGAAATGATCACTGAGATTAGCTTGAATTGTCATTTTTTATACATCATTGCATTGCATAGATGTGTCTGTTCGATAGATAAGGAGTTGGATACCCATAAGCATCTTTTTGATGCACGTTGTAAGGCTATGAGCGATCTTTTTGAAACGAGTTATCCTTGTCGTTTTGATTTTGATTCTTTGGATCGTATGATTGAGAAACTTGGGATTTGTTTTTCCGAGGGGAGTGCAGCCATATTTGATGCAAGTCAGCTTGGCTTTTTACGGACTGAATTTCGTGCATTAAATGAACGAAAAACGAAGACACTTTCTTTTTTTGATGATGTTTATGGTGAACTTACTTGTCAGCACTTAAGTCTTTTGTCTGCGTCTTCTTTACAGGAGTCAACTTTATTTACACAGTCGTTATTAATTTTTTGGCTATCTGATAGTGTGGATAGCCGTATTCAATTAGGCGCGAGTCTATTTTTATTAAGAACTATTTTTGATCAGCTCCATCTGCTTTTAGAGCAGCCAGTGCATATGGATCTAGATGAATGCGTGACCTTTAGTCGGCTTGAAACGATTATTGATTATTCTACTCGATTATTAAGTAGTATTCAGCGTGATTGTTGTACCCAAAATGGGGAGCTTCTTTATTCACTATTTAGAGAGGACCTATTAAGTCCTTTCCGGGTATGGTCCGTCTCATTATTTGAGTTTTTACCGTGTTTTCTTGATAAGCAGCGTATTGTTGACCTATTTAATTATCACTTTAAGCAAGGGGAGTTACCGCGGGGACTTTTATTTTTAACACTTACTTATACATGCTTAGCTGTTGATATTGCAGAAGATTCGTCATCATCGTTGTCTTGGTGGGATACGGGGACGTTTAGACTCTCTTGTCAGAATGTGATTAAGGGGTGTTTTTTTTATGATCATGTTGAATGGTGTTCAATCCTTGATTTAGGGGGTAGTTATTATGGATGGATGCTTCTTGTTTCTCTTTTTCAACAGGCTTCTCAGCCGAGAGAGATTTTGAAGCAAGTGATGCCGTCTTACGATTGGTCGTTGTCTGAGAGACCGTTTTGTTTGCTCGAGAACCCTCTTGCTTGGGATATGTTGATTCCTTTATGTTTGGATGGTCGTGCCAATGTTTTGTCCCTGTTAGTGACACTTCCTAAATTAGAAGCTGATCGGGATGGGGGAAATAAGCTTTTTCCAATTGAAACATGGTATTACCAACTTGTTAGTGATGTTGAACAGGAGTTGCTGAATACCTTTCATAATATCTGTCAATTTGGGCGAAGTTTGGGTGATTCTGATTATAAAGGGGATATCTTTTTTAGACTAGAATTAAAAAAACTGCAGCAGCTCTTGCAATGGATGAAGTTACTTATTGGGAAGACATCTTCTTTGGATGTCGATCAACAAGTGTATGACCTTTGGGCAGAGAGCTTGTTTTGGATGACGTCTCTAAATAGTGATGAAGGGAGTATTGTCTGGTCTCAGACAGGTCTTGTCTGTCAGTTGGTTCCTTCTTTTCAGGAGCCATTGTTGATGTCTCTTAGGGATGTATTTACCCAACATCGATTTTCTATGGATCATTTTCAGAGTCATGTTAATCGCTATTTGGGAAAAGGAGAGCCGTTTAGTCGGGGATTGCTTCAATCCGTTATTGTTATTCTAAACAAGGATACTATTTCTATTGAACCGTCTCAGCCCTTAGTGATAGATCAGTCCCTGTTAAAGGAATTCTTTTTTTCAAATAGTGATCAATTAACGGCGATCCATTTTTTGGGAACGACGTTATTATGTCGATGGTTAAAAAGTCTTATTCAGGTTAAGGATCACACATTATTTTATCATCGTGACGGATGTTTAAGATTATCGCGTAAAACACGTTTTAGCATCTTTACGTTTTTGAATGAATCGATGAGTTCTTTAGCACGGTTTTTCCCATTGCCTATTGAGGCGTTGATTGAGGAAGTTAGTGTTCTATTATCGGAAGGATCGCCTGAAGTGACGCTCTCAAAGGTTAGGCATCTATCTTCTGAATTAGACCGTATGGCGTCTATTGGCTTGGCACCTGATCAGGTTGTTCTTGGCCAGTCCTTGGTTCATTTATGTTTGTGTTTGCTTTCAGGATTTGACCATCTTGATACTGTTGAATTTGAGGAATATGCGGTCATTTATTCAGAGTCTTTTCATCGTGAGGTAGGCTTTTTCTTATCGGTACTATTAGGGTTAGGAAATAGTCTTGAAAATGTGTTAGAAAGAGCGTTTCGAATTTTGAATAAACCAGATCATTGGGAAGTTATGTTTCTTTATCTTCAAGAGGTGAAGGCCTCTGTTGGTAAGCGGCTATTAGTTAAATTATTGTCGTTTCCTGTGTTTCAACAGGCTATTTTCGATTGGGATAAAGCACTTTGGATGCAGTTATTTAAAGTGTCTCAGATGTATTTGTTTAATAAGATTGATACTGACCTTGATCAGGATTTGTTTCAGTTATTACAAGAGGCGGTTATTAGCTACTCGTCTAAAGAAGCATGTGAAACTGATATTATTCGGGCATTTCTTTCTATTAGACATTCCGTACTTTTTCATGATGATGCTTCAGGTGTTCCTCATCATCCATTTTCTTTGGATGATTTAGGTGCTTTAGATGAGGGGTTTATACGTGAATTAGAACAATTGGAGTCGTTTTCGTCATCTTTTACTGAGTCGTCATTGGTACCTTTTTTAACACAGTTGATGTCGGTACCGGGTCTGTTTGTTCGGTTGAAGCGACATTATCCTTGTGCCTATATTTGTATGCTTTATTCAATTAGTTATCTTATCCGATCAAATCAACATGGTGCCCTCATAGAGGGTTTAGAAGCTAGTCTTTTATCTATTGGGATTAATATTATTAGTTTATTGAAATTGAAGGATGTTCATTTTACGACAACATGGACGCTTTTTTGTTGTTTGAAAGCTCCTTATGATAAGCACCATTTGATGATGTTGTTTGCGACTTTATTTTATGATGATACACAATTGGACAGTTTGGTTAATATTTTTCCTTTTTGGGAACCGTATTTTAATCAAATTAAGCAGTGGTTGCTTGTGTCTAGAGTCTCAGGCGTTGTTGAAGAGGGAAGGATTCCCACTGTTTACGATAAGCAAGAGGTTATTAGTCACTTAATTACCTGTTTAGCGCAACAAGACTTTGTGGGTAAACAACGGCTTTTATGGGGCTTATCCGATGTTAAAGGTGTTTTTCAGAAACGGTATGCGGATACGACACGCACGCTTGTAGAGGTTTCTTCAACGTTGTTAAATGATCAGCTAGATTGGCTTACCTTTTATCGATTGACTCAGGAATTTCATTCTGGTGTCCAAGATATTATTTTTTGGAATGGGAAAGTAAGTCATATACCGATTGTTACATCAGTGAATGCGTCTTTACGTATTACCCGTGTAATGGGACAGTTGATGTCCTCGGTAGACTTGTTAGTAGAATTAGATATTGATGAGTCTTGGTGTTCTCAAACTATTTCAAATAGTATTGAGGTTTTGTTGCGTCTTATTTTTCAAGATCATAAATTATTTGAACTGTCGTTAGAGTGTTCTTTTTTTGTGAAACGATTGATGACGCATTCATTTGATAGGCCGCATCCTTTACTGCGGTTATTGTGGCGTGCTTCTTGTCGACATAATTACATTAATAGATTAGTGATGTTGCTAGATGTTGGTTTGGGGAAGGATGCCTTATCGAAAGGGCTTTTTTGGTTGTGTGAAGACGTTTCTCTTTTTGATGGGTTTCGGGATGATGATTACAATGTTTTTGTATTTTCATTATTGGAAAGGGATGTGTCTTTTACAACTATTTTTCAGGCACTTTCGTTACCTCATGTTAAGCGTCAATGTTTAGCTAGTTTATTTCGTTGTTATCCTGAATTGGTGACAACCTTGTTTTGTGAGTGCTCTTCGCTTAGTCGTTATATGCAGGATATTATGGGGCGGTTTCAGGAGGGCTTAACGGCTAATCATGTAGGGGCGTGTGTTCATCAGTTTCAGTTGAAATCTGAATCTGATTCAGATTCAGAGGTTGGTGTTGAATGTGACTTTTTGTCACCTAATATCTCCATGATATTGTTTTCTCAGGTTCAGGATGTTTCGTGGTTTAACTTCTTTCTTGATCAGTTGATGTTATATAGGGATCCTTATAGAGCACATTTTAAACGAGCGTTGCTTGAAAATGCCTCTTGGCTTCATCAACTAAATGATTATTGGAAGGTGTTATTGGGGAAACCTAAAATTAATAGCGATATTATTGAATTAGCGGGTTTATCACCTTATTGGAATTGGGGCCAATTACCTGTTGAAGTTATACATTTGCTTGTAAAAGATGAGCCTCGTCGATTGGGGAGTATTCGTGATTTAGTGGTCCTTGTTAAGGTTTTAACAATGGCTCGCCAGAGAGGTGATTTGATTTCTCTTCGTAAGGGCTTTTTGTTGCATCATCAGCGTATTGCAAAGCTTCTTCAGACAATTATACATAGCCAATATTCTTTTTTATCTAAGAAAGATAGCCTTGCTCTTTTGCAAGTGTATGAAGATAAGCCGGTGTTATTAGGGCAGTTATTGTATGATGTTGTTGATGAACAGCAGACGTATTTAATTTTTGTTTTGGAATGGTTATTTGATCCGTTATTTTTGCCAGGGGCACGTCATCGATTTTTTATTCAAAAAGATGTTTTCTTTCGACTTTGTTCATCGAGTCATGTGGGGTTAAAGACGCAATGCTATCTTATTGACTGGCTTCTATTAAATTCTAAAAACCATTTAGATAAAGGGACTTATCCTACGATCTATTATGCGGCGCAACAGGCGTTGCTACAATCAGTTATCGAATGGGATTTAACTCAATATATGAAAGTGATGACATTGTCTGATGATATTCCGTAAGACATCCAGATATCTGCGCAAGACTTATTTGC
>CAZIOF010000062.1:0-22468 GCA_964540745.1 uncultured Candidatus Marinamargulisbacteria bacterium | reverse complement strand
GTGACTTATATCATCCCTGACGGTTTCATGGAAGGCTCCACCCCACTGCATGCAGCGGCACAAGGAGGGCATGAAAAGGTCGCAGAATTACTCCTAAACGCCCGGGCCGATGTGAATGCTATGGACAAAAATGGCTGGACTGGACTGCATATGGCGGTATTAAATGGACACACAGAAACAGTAAAAGTTTTCCTAGCCAACAGGGCCAATATGGCTACTACAACTACAAATAAAAATACCCCACTACTACTTTCTACCTTGGCAGAAAGAGCCCACATAAAAGCCCTACTCCAAGAAGCCGGGGCAACAAAATAGTTTTCTTTTCTATACGCCTGTCTCATAAACGATCGTTTATGACACACTTTTTTTATCATGAGGTTATGACACAATTTTAGCGTGTTAATCCGTCTCATAACCCTGTCGCATATTCTATGTCTCATAACTCATGACACAGCGCTGCCATGTATTCAATATTACTATATTGAAATTTTATTTTATTTTTTCGATAATATATAAAGACCATTAATATGAGTCCGTCACATCATCTGGGGGTGACTAATATGAATAAACGTCTTGCAACAACTCAAATAGAATCAAGAACCCCATTAATCGTTTTTGGTGATAAGGGACCATCTAATCTTTATACGGGCACTATTGATTTGAACCCCTTCAAAAAAACAGTGCCGGCTTATAGACTCACTAAGACGGGTTGGGTAAGTTCTAATCAACACTTCATAGAACAGTATAATAAGCTGCTCACAGTCGTGCAAAACAATTCATTTCCAGACCTCAGATATCCATCAAGACTATTTGAAAACATCCATAGGGATCACTTTTTAGATAATCCAAAAAACCTCTCCTTATTATTCAGTAATGCACGCCACCTCATTGATCGCTTCCCAACACAAAAAGTTGTAGGTCTTGGTCAATCTCCAGCATGGGTATTAGAGGCCGCAAAACGATTAGATAATCGACCTGATCGGTTTAGTCATGTGGCTTTTTCAGGAGGGTGGTATGATTTACATTTAAACGACATACCTGATCAAAGGGGGTCTAAAACACAAACTGAGCGATACAGATCCTATCTTTCCGAATGCGACTTAACACCAACTGATATTATAGAAACGCCTATCGTTCTTGTTGAACGTACCTATTCAGGAAAAGGACTGAAATCGTTTCTAGAGATATTACTTGAATGGGGAAATGACCTTAACAAGCTTAAAGAGCTAAAAGACGCCCTTCATACCCATATTATCATATGCCAGGACTTTCGTGGCCCTCAGTGTCCCCAAAGCAGCCCTGAAGATTTAGGTATCAAAAGTGGGCAAATGACAGACGGTCATTTTTTAGAACAAATGAGTAACTCACCCGATGATTTGGATAGACTAATTCCACATTATGATCACAGTAAATGGGATCATCGTCCTGACTTTATTGGATTGCCCACAACATACACTGGTGTTATTTCTTGTCGTTTAGATGATTACTGTTCTGATATTTTTAATTCATCGAGGCATACAACTGGCGCACTACTTATGGTTCCAGATGCTGCGTGAGTATGTCTACTATATCTGGAAATCTAAGGTCCACCAATTGCAGTGGGGTTTGGCCAAAAATATTACCCGGCGTCGTGGTCTATTGCTCCGCGTGCTTTGAGTATTTCTGCTACTTCTTGTTGTGCGTCTCCTGACGCCAGCCCCAGTGGGGATTGGTTTAAAAAAATATGACCGGGCCTGGTTCCAGCCTCTACATCGGCCCCGGCTTCTATGAGTTTTAGTGCACCCTTTAGATCAAGGGTATCAAGTCGGCCCTGGCGTTTATGAGTGCGTTTACAGTAGCTGAATGAGTACAACCTCTAGAGAGAAACTAGGCACGTTCCTTGTCCATGTGGCCTGATTCACGTTCCCATAATTTGATCATCAACATAAAGGAGGCTAAAAACTGAAATCCCGCTACAATAAATCCTGGGATACCATCTTTATAGCCCTTAAAATGGAAGAATGTTTGGGTAAACATCCCCAATGATCTAGAAAAAATACCCCAGGGCGTTAAGGTAAACGGATGTTCTGGTTTTCCTGCATAATAATCGGCTTCTAAACTTGAATAATGATTCAACTTGGCGATATAGTCCGTTAGATTAGGGCAGGTATAGTGGGTGATGTAGGCCTCAGTCTTTTCCGGTAACCGGCTGATACGTCCCGTTGTGCTAAGCTGTTCATGAACGATTTTATCTTCAAAGGTTAGCGCCTCTTTTTTTACCACCCGACGTTGATAATCAGGATACCAATTGCAATGGGCAATCCATTTATCGTGCACATAATTCCGACGTGGTATCTCTAATAATGTAGACTCTGATTGCCGTATAAAGGTCTTTATTTCTGATATCAGTGTTTCTGAAAACCGTTCGTCTGCATCTATATAGCCTACCCACTCTGTTGATAAATGACTTATGGCTACCTGCCGTTGCTCTAAAAAATTCGTGAAGGGATGTTGGATCACCCTTACCCCATGGGCCTTTGCTATCGATAAGGTGTTATCTGTGGATCCGGAATCTACAATAATCACCTCATCTGCCCAGGCACAGGTTTTTAAGCAGCCCTCCAGCCAGTCTTCTTCATTCTTAGTTAGAATAAAGAGCCCTATCGTCGGTCCCATCAGGTCATCTTCTTTTCATAGGCTGTCATTAATCGACTGATAAATCGGTCGATATGAAACTCGGATTTGAAGCGCTTATAACCGGCCTCTCCCAAGGCTTCTCCCCCATCTTTTAGGGCCATCATAGTGCCTATCTTTTCAGCTAACCCTTCGGCCGACTTGGGTGGGACCAAATAACCGGTCTCCTTATCAAATATAATTTCAGCTAACCCACCTGTCCGACTAGCGATGACCGGTTTTTTTAGGGCCATCGCCTCGATAGCCACTAAGCCAAACGGTTCATAATCTGACGGGATTATCACACAATCCAGATGTGAGACAATGGATAAAGGGTTAGACGTATAGCCCGTAAAAATAATTTGGTGTTGGATGCCAGATGATTCTATTAAGGCCTTTAGCTCTTGTTCTATATTCGGATTCTTCACCACATAATAGTCCCCCATAATCACCAAAGAGATGGGCTTATCTTTGAATTTGGCCAAGGCTTTAATCAGATAGGTATGCCCCTTCCAAGAATCAATACGCCCTGTAATCCCAATCCGGTAATGTGTGGGTGCCATGCCATATTTACTTATAAACGACTCACTAGATATTTCTTTTACGACAGGTTCTTCGATTCCATAGTACAGTTTATGAAGCGTCTCTGACTTTACCTTATGTTCAGTAAGAAAGGCCTTAATGCTATCAGAGACGGCAAATACGGTAACATGCTTATGGAACAGATTTAATAACTGCCGATCCCCTTTTGGGATATCAAAATCTGCCCAATGGATAAAACAATGTTTCTTTCTAAACCATGCATAATAGACGGGTAGATACAACGCGAACATAGAGTTTGAATGGATCACATCAATCTTATGAATCCCATTCTCTTTGAGACACCTGTCCAAGACAATACAATTCCAAAGTACAGATAGCAGTTGTCCTGATTGTAGTTTTTTGGCACTCAAACACACTGTTTTTGCGCCTATTTCTTCACATAACTGTCCTAGGTTTCCCTCTGGTGGTAGAACGACCACACATTGATAACCATTCTTAGTTAAATAACGACACATTCTAACCAAATTGGTTTCTGCGCCACCCATAAATACTGTAGGACTAAAAATAAGGACCGTTTTCATGACATTTATCTCATTTCTAGTTTAAGTCTCTAAGAATCGCCTTTCGCATACCGAAGGCACTTATCTCGCTTATGATACAAGCCCCAAACCGAGTCATGCAAGTTTTGCTCTTGTCAGTAAACGAATATCCCCGATACACTTCTCACATGTCCTTACTGGTTTTTGATTTAGATGGCACGGTTGTGGATACCCTTCCGGATATCACCATGTGTCTCAATCGCACCTTAACTGATGCTGGAAAACCATCGTTGACTGAACACCAGGTCCGCCCTCTTATTGGTGGCGGTCTTGATGCGTTTCTTATGGATGCGTTAGACACCACATCAGATATTGCCGCGTTTAAAGACGCCTATAATAACTATTATCGCCGCTACCTTGCTGAACAAAGCGTTCTTTATCCTCATGTTCGTACTGTTATTGAAAAAGCACGTTCTAAAGATATCAAAACCGCTATTTTGACCAATAAAATTGAAGCCCATTCTCGTCAATTACTGGAAGCGCTTCACGCCGACTCTCTTTTTGATGCTATTTGTGGTTGGGATCGCTACCAAGTTCTAAAACCGGACCCTCAGGGCCTTCTTACGCTTATTGCGTCACTACAAGAAACACCCGACTCAACCGTTATGATTGGCGATGGCGATACGGATGTGTTAGTAGCCCAACATGCCAAGGTGACCAGCGTAGCAGCCCTTTATGGCTACCGCGATCCTCAGGATCTGCAGGACCTCGCCCCTGATTATACAGTTTCATCTGCTCAGGATATTCTATCGTTAGGGTTATTCTAACCCAAACATCGGGACGCTATAGTCAGGCCTTACGCCTACTTCAGCAATCAATGCGTCTTGAGCCTTTCCTTTTGCTAACCCTGTTTCAGTAACCCAGCATGTGGCAACCCCTAGCTGTTGCTTCAATGCGGTTAAGTTTTCAATATTATCATCTAAAAAGCAGGTCTCTTCTGGCTGAAAGGTAACGCCTCGTTCGGTTAACATCCATCGAATCAACCGTCCATAATTGGCATGGGGCTTCCCTACCCAAAATAGGGGGCGATCAAGTTCTGTTTCAAGACGTTCTGCCACTGACCCTACAACCGGATGGAGCCCCTCTTTTCCTTGGACAAAGCGATCAGGGTTACAACAAATCACTGGTGTGGTTGGGTGTTCTATACAATAGGCTTTTAACGACTGAAAGGCCATTTCTGGGGCCTCTTTAATAGTGGACATCATCACAATGGTCTGCGCCTCTTCAATGGCCGGTACAATCGACTTACAACCCGCATCATGAAGATATCGATGTGAGGTGTCATAGCCAAACACCCATACGTTTCGTCCTCGAATGAGTTTATTCAGCTCCGGCAAACAAAGTCCCGATCCTGAGGAAATCACCTGCTCAGGCGCGACCTCAAAACCGGCGTTATAAAACTTATCTGAAATAATGGACGGATCACAATAGGAGTTATTGGTTGTAATAAAGACCGGGCCCTGGGCTTTTGCGGCATTATAGGCCTTCAAACTCCCTGGCACTGGCCCATGATCGGTATATAACACCCCAGACGCATCTAAGAAGAAACATCGATATTTTTCTATAATCGCATCTAGCGTTATGGGGACCTTATCTGTCATGCTAATAGCGAGTCTCAAGTCGGTCAAAGCCCCCTGTATAAGCAATATCCTTACTCTCTACGCTATCCACTCGTGACGACGGAGACCCTACCTTACACCAGGACAGGATCTGACTAATCGCCTCTTGGTCCCCTTCAAATACAGCTGCCACCGATCCATCTGATTGATTTTGAATCCAGCCTGTCACACCCAAGGCCCTGGCTTGTTCCTGGGCACTTGCTCTAAAAAAGACCCCTTGGACCCGTCCCCGGATCACCACGTGGACACCACGTTGTTTACTTGGTGAGTTGCTCAAGCTGTTTCTCCAACAGTCCTTGTTCTTCAAGGAGCGTGCTCTGTTGCCCTTTGATTTTATCAACAACGGCCGTAGGGGCCTTTTCTAAAAACTGCTTATTCGTCAGCTTCTTTTTGGTACCCTCAACTTCTTTCGAAAGGGTCTCATACTTTTTTTGGAGCCGAGTCCGTTCTTTATCGATATCAATTAACCCCTGAAGCGGCATAAAGATCGCCACTTTTTGGACCACTGATGAGGAGGCTTGTTGCGGCTTATCTTTCACTGACCGCCATAACGTGACCTCTGAAATCTTCGCCAGTTTTTGAATAAATGGCTTCCCTGCCTTCAAGGCGTCATAATCTGCCGTATCTGGTGCTACTAAAATAAGGGTCGCTTCTTTTCCTGGTGAAATATTTAATTGTTTTCGCATATTCCGAATTTCACGAACCGTCTCTGTTATCTTTTCAAATGTTGTGTCTAATGTGGGGTTCACTAACTCGGGGTTAGACACTGGCCACGCGGCTGTTATCAACTGCTCTGAAAGACCGTCCACTTTTTTTGTCGCCCGAATTTTTTGCCAAATATCTTCCGTAATAAAGGGCATCATGGGATGTGCTATTTTAAGAATATTAAGAAGGATATAGGTTAATACCTCTACCGAACCTTGTTTATTTATCTTACTCATTTCGGTATACCAGTCACAAAAGACATTCCAGGTAAATTCCCATAACCGATCTGCTGCCAAAGCAAAATTGTAATTGTCATAGGCCTCATTAATATCGTTAAGAGTGGCTTGGAACCGGCTCAATACCCACTGACTCTCTACCATGGTGGTTTTCAGCGCCTTTTCAGGTTGAATAACCGTTTCTTCACCCTCGATAATCATCATAATATAACGTGATACATTCCAAACCTTGTTGGCAAAATTTCGACAGGACCGAATATGTTCTTCCGAAAACTTGATATCTTGGCCCCCTAATGTGGATAAAGACGCCAAACTATAACGCAACGCATCGGCGCCATAGCTGTCTATTAAATCAAGCGGATTAACAGCATTCCCTAAGGACTTACTCATCTTCTTGCCCGAACTGTCTCGAACCAAGCCATGGATATAGACATTACTAAAGGGCGCTTGTTTTGTTTGTAAGACCCCCATGGTAATCATACGTGATACCCAGAAGGTAATGATATCGTAGCCTGTTACCAACACTGAGGTGGGATAAAAGGCCTCTAAATCAGCGGTTTTGTTGGGCCACCCTAGAGTGGAAAAGGGCCATAGTGCTGAAGAAAACCAGGTATCTAACACATCCTCATCCTGTCTGAGTGTGTCGCCACCACATGCTGTACAGGTTGTTGGGGTCTCTCTACTAACGACTATCTCTTCACAGGCCTCTGTGTCGCAATACCACACAGGGATCTGATGTCCCCACCAAATTTGGCGTGACACACACCAATTTCGAATGGATTCCATCCACTCAAAATAGAGTTTTTCCCAGCGTTTGGGTGTAAAGGTAATATCCCCCGACTTCACGGCATCAATTGCAGGCTTCGCCAGCTTTTTCATATCAATAAACCACTGTTTAGATAAGTACGGTTCAATGACCGCGCCACTACGTGAATTATAGCCTACCGAATGGGTATGATCCTCAATACGTACTAATAAGCCCGCCTCTTCCAGATCGGCAACCACCTTCTTTCGACAGGCGTATCTATCCAGCCCTTGGTAGGCTTCTGGGACCTGGTCATTCATGACGGCCGACTCGTCCATGACCTTCACTCGTGGTAGGTCATGGCGGTTCCCTATCTCAAAGTCATTGGGGTCATGGGCAGGCGTTACTTTTACTGCACCTGATCCAAAGTCCTTGTCCACATGCCGATCGGCCACAATAGGAATCTCTTTATTCTGAAGGGGCAGGATTAAATGCTTACCGATCATCTGTTTGTACCGATCATCGTTAGGATGTACTGCAACCGCCACATCACCAAACATGGTTTCAGGACGCGTTGTAGCGACTATAATCCCCTCATCTGGCTTATCTTTAAACGGGTATCGAATATGCCAGAGATGGCCTTGGACCTCTTTGTGCTCTACTTCGATATCACTAATGGCCGTCTTATTTTTAGGACACCAATTCACAATGTATTCGCCACGATAGATATAGCCCTGCTCATGCAAACTTACAAAATGATCTAAAACCGCTTCTTTACAGCCGTCGTCCATGGTGAACCGTTCACGACTCCAATCCACAGAGGCCCCTAATCGCTTGATTTGCTCTAATATTTGGCCCCCATATTGATTTTTCCAGGTCCAGACATGATCCAAAAAGGTCTCTCGTGTCATCTCATGACGACTTTTGCCTTCTTTTTGGAGCGCTTTTTCCACCACATTTTGAGTGGCGATTCCCGCATGGTCCGTCCCTGGCACCCAACACACCCGATAACCATTCATCCGCTTATACCGAACCAGACTATCTTGTAGGGTGATATTGAGCGCATGCCCCATATGGAGAACCCCTGTCACGTTGGGAGGCGGAATAACCACTGAAAAAGGATCGCCTTCTCCTTGCGGCTGAAAACAACCACTCTCTACCCAGTATTGGTACCTCTCAGACTCCATGGCCTCAGGGTTATAGACTTTATCCATGTCCTTACTCATTGATTATCCTTGTCTTATACAGATGTGGGCTCTTTTTTTGCCCAGGCTTTTGCATCTTCTAAAAATGTTGCGATCCCTTTTTCGGTTAAGGGATGATTAAATAATTGGGTGAGTGTTTTTGGCGGAATTGTGGCTACATCAGCCCCTATTAAGGCTGACTCTAAGACATGCATGGTATGTCTAACGCTGGCCACAAGAATCTTGGTTTCAAACCCGTAGTTATCAAAAATCACACGCATATCTCTAATCACATCCATTCCCTGCTGGCCGATATCATCTAAACGCCCTACAAAGGGACTTACATAGGTGGCGCCTGCTTTAGCAGCCAACACGGCTTGCATGGGAGAAAAGGTCACCGTCTCATTGGTTTTTACCCCTTTTTCGGATAATTGTTTGACGGCCTTCATTCCTTCGGGACTCATCACAACTTTAATGACAATATTATCGCCCCAGGTCACTTACTCTTCTGCTTCTTTCAGCATCCCTTCAGCCGTTTCACTCAAGGTCTCTACAGAAATAGGGCCCTTAATAAAGGAACTGATCTCACGAATGGTTTCTTCATGATCACGTCCTGCTTTTTTGATAAGAGACGGATTGGTTGTAACTCCATCTACTAACCCCATCTCATGGGCTTCTCTAATTAATGTAACTTCTGCCGTATCAATAAAAAATTGCATGACGCCTCCTCAAGAATAATGACATGTTCATGGATTTATGGTACATGTTCTGACTTAGGACCCATTTAATCCTTGTCTTTGTGTGTTAATCATACCGTTTTCTATGCGTAATTAAAAGCAATGTTCCCTTTAATCCCGACCTTATTCAGTAACGGCCTAACACATTGGACATAAAGACGTTTATAAAGGGGCTTTCTCATCATTTTTTTAAAAAAGTTACTTAGTTTACCGACCTCATACATCCAGACCGCGCCTGAAAGTACTGATGGCGACATCCAAGGCGGCTCTCTTCGCTGCTATCCCAGTAGCGATACGTTAGAGCCAAAATGGGGACATCACACTTCCCGAGGGACCCATGGCATGGGATGGTTTCGCCATACCCCTCAGGTTTCAGATACCTTTTTGTCACTTCTTGTTCAACTTGAACAGCAATTAAAGACCTTTTCGAATAACTTTCCTGAACAACAGGTTCTCACCGTTCTTGGTGGCGATTTTGACCAGTTTGGCCCCCAGGCAAACCTTGGGAAAGGGATCTCTTCGCCATTGCCACTCAATAGCCTCTCTATACAGGATTGTTGTCAGTCTATGGGTAACTTTAATGCCATTAAGGCAAGGACCCCTGTTTTTTTTGTAGGAACGCCAACCTTAGAAGGCCTGCCTATTCCAAAGATACCTATGTTAGAGGATTACCGCCGCCTAACCGCACACTACGGCGATCGTATCCGACAGATGGTGGCTTGCTGTGCCCGTCACCATACTATTCCGCTTCTCTTTAATGGCGGTCATAATCTTAATCAGGATTTTATCGAAGGCCTTTGGACGGCACGTCTCCAACACCTTCGTGTGGATCAGGTTTTGCTGGAATCCTTGCTCACTGCCGCTCTTGATATCCCGTCCTTCTGTGGGCCCGATCTCTCTGAAGAGGATATCGCTACCTCCAAGTCACTTACCTCTATTGTCTCTCTAGAGAGGCTATTGCCTGACGCTCGTCTTCGTCTTACGGCCTCCATTCTCAAGTCTCAGTTTAAGACACTTGTCTCTCATCCCCATCTTTCCAAGGACATTAAGGCACTTTTAGAGGGTACCTCTATTACTGAAATTCAGTTGGACCTTCATGCCGATTGTCGAGGACTTGAAGGTCGTCACAGTGGCAACCATAATACCTATCTCATAGAAAGAAATATTGTAGGAGAAGCCCATTTTTTAGGGTTAGCCTCTGAAAAAAATAACCCTCAGATTCATGATTTTCTTACACGCCACCATGACCGCATCCACTGCTACCCCATCGAGACAATGGAAACGTCTGTATGCATAGAACGTGTCTTAGATACGGTTATTACCTCTGTCAATCAGTCAAAAAAACCTGTTGTTTTTACCATCTGTGGCGATACCCTTGCTGGCTTTCCTTCCAGTGCCGGCTCTAACGTCACAGGAATCGCACTCCCTGAACTCAAGCATATGGTCTATCGATTCGCCAAAGAAACATCGCTTATTGGCCTTAATCTTCTGGAGGGGAATAAAGCATTGGCCCAGGAACACCATCAATCTGAGCATTATCGCTGGGCCTTACATCCCGCTGATATTGGCCGTCTTGAATCCGATATTGTTGCACGCATGTTTTCAGCCCTGCCCCTCTAATACAATATCGGGCATTCTTATATACTGTTTATTTTTTTATTACATGAGACAACTCTGTATCTCTTATACGTCATAAGATGATATTATAGTCACTATTTTTATCTATATTTCTTCTATTTTTAAGCCTCTATTTTCATCTTGAAAGGATGCCTTAGTCATAGGTATAATGACCGAGCTACACCTCTTACATGTTCCATTAACTATATATTGAGAATAAAAAACATGATATATGATTCGTGTTTATTTCTTTCTTTTTTCTCTTTAATTTATGGTTGTAGCGCTATACTATTTTTTAGGAGACTCTTTTATTATGCTCAGTCGATTAACCTGTTCCTCCGCTCATTCTCTGTTTAGAAAACCTGCTGCGAGACCCCCTATACGAAAATTGAAGGCTCAGGCCCGAGAACTCAACGATTTTGCCCGACATGTCTTATGCCAACCCGGTGGCTGTGAAGACGCCTTTACCATTAGCAAGTTAATTGGAACCTTGAAAGCACAACGACCTAACGCACACCTCGTCCCTTCCCATATCGGTGGGCCTGCAACCGTTCTTTCCCAGAATGCGTGTCAGGATTTATCTGATCGTATCCAACCTGACTCTCTCAAATATAGTACCCCTAACACCTCTCCCGAGGACGCGCAACGTGGCCTCCGATTTTTTCAAACTATCATGCCCCACCTCATCGAATCCCAACCGATTAATGAACATCATGTCTCTGTAGGACCCGGTGCAAAACAATCTATTCAACATTGGTGTGCACTCAATATCCGTCGTGATCGAGGTGACGGAAAAGGCGATCATGTGGCTGTCTTAAGACCCACCTATGGCCCTACCATTCCACTGATTAAAGAGGCCGGTGGTGTTCCCGTCTTTTATGAACTCTCGGATGGGTTGGATTCTATTATAGAAAAGCTTCGTTCAGATTCAGAAAATGGGACTCTCCAACATATTTACTGGCAGTTGACCAACCCTGGTGGCGTGGCCGCCTCTCAGGAGCAAGCACAAAAAGTCGGTCAGATTGTAGATGACTTTCAACTTGGCCTTTTAGACGACTCCACCTACCCTGAAGTCAAAAAAGGCAATCAGATCCATTATTCGCCTACCGCCTTTTCAAATATTCTTTCACGAGATAAGCTCACTGATCGGCATGGGATGGTTGATGGATCGATGAGCAAATTAGCAGGGCGGCTTCCAGGGGTTCGTGTCAATGTAAGACTAACCTCCCCTTTATTTAAAGACGTCTTAACGACCTACCTCAACACGACCAATAGCCATGTCTCTAATCTCTCTCTAGAAGCCTTTCGTGTCAGCAATAATTATATTCAAGACAACGTTTCTGATGCCTCCCAATTTTGTGAGATGGCCTCTCGCTTTGGAACACTCCTTGATGCACAGGTTCCAGGGTTTAAAGCCCTTCCTCACCAAACAGGGCCCTTTGCTTTAGTGGATATTAAAACCATAATGGATGTCACCAACTTATCTGAAGAAGGCATCCAATGGTGGGGCTTTCTTGGAAACAAGGACTATATTTTGGGCTCTCTACATTCCCAAAGCTTTGGCTATAAGGAAGGTGAAAGCATCCCCCCATTTTTACGATTAGGGACATTGGGATTTAACAATGACACTGAACTCACAACCGCTGTTCAAGGTTTTAAAACAGTGTTTACCGATCTGGCGGGTATGGCCCAATTTGCCAAGGATTATCCGGCGCTCAGACAAACTGATCGTGGCACAGGGCATCCTAGTGATACGCTATAGTGCTACTACCACAACTATCCCATCATAACTAACAGGAGGACATCTTATGCTATCAAGACTCTCAGGACTCGCACGACATACACCACGATTAAGTACTCAAGCACAAAAACACACATTCTCTAAACGATTTTGTTCCATTAATCCGTCTCAACTTCAAACAACTAAAGGCCTTATTCCCGCAACAGATGTTCGCGCCGCCGCCATTGGGTTAGGCCCCATTTCAGCCAACTATCTGGGCGATATTCCCGCCGGACAAAAATCCATTGTATCGCGTTTTGGAGATGCTGTACGCGATAGTATTTCGATTCATAAATCAGAAACAGGCCATGAATATAGCTATTCCCCGACACTCGTATCACCCCATGATAAGGACTCCCTCCATGCTTTTAACCCTCATATCATTTTTGTCTGCACCCAAGTGGGTCAGCGTTTAGAAACACTTAAAGACCTTATCGGCCCAGATACGGAATATGTCATTGCTTTTCAGAATGGGTTGAACCCAGACGAGATCCTCCATCAGTGGCTCACGTCGCAACAACTTCGCCGGCCGGCCGATGACCTTGTAGTAGGAGGCGCTACGCTTTTTGTTCAAGCTAAACAGGATCCTGAGCAACAAAATCGTTATCTATTGCCGCTTGAAAAACGCGTTGTCTTTAACCCCACCCCTAGCACGCCTGATCGTCTTCTACGTCTCCAATCCTTTGTAGACTATGCGGATTTTAAGGGCGCTGAAACAGCACTCTCCTCACGACAGATCCGACTCATCAAACTCTTCATGAACCTCGGCAATAATGAAGGTGTTCTTATCACACAAGACGGTCGCCATCAAAGCCCCACGGGCGCCGCCTATAACGAAACCTTACTCCCTGAGAATAAAAAGCACTACGACCGCCTCATGACCGCCATTGAAGAGTTTCATCCTGTTGCCCAATATTTCTTAGGCCCTGAAGAAACACTTCCTTCTATTGCACAACTTCAAGCCGATGTTACGACCTATATCCAAACCAACCATGTGAGTACCAGTGCGGCTAAAACAAAGGATATTCAACACTTTATTGAATCAAGAGACACCGCTTCTGGTTCTAAAAATGCGCCCCAAATTGAGACCTTACATGGGCCTTTGGTTGAATCCTATTTAAAGGCTCATCCACACGTTAAGCTTCCGGCTCTTCAGACACAACTTCAAGCAATCGATGAGATAAATCAACGAGCGCTAGACATTCAAAACGCCTAAGCCAATAACGCCTACATAAAAAAAAGGGGGGGATATCACATAGTCCGTTGAATGGGGGCGGTGTAACCGACGCCTTATGTTCCTACCGACGCCTCTTCTTCAAGGGGCTCATCCTTTTTAATGACACGCCCATTACGAACAATCCAAGGTTCGCCTTTTGGATCTACAGATGGAATCCCATCTGGCCAATAGCTCTCAACATCATTAGTCCAACTGTCTAAACGTGACCCATCTGCAACTGGGTAGGAGCCTGTATTAAAAAAGTAAAGTTCAAGTTGGGCATTGATCGTCTGACGAAGCGCCATCTGCGCAACCTGATGTGCGTTACCTGAAGAGGTGACAAAGCGCGGTAATACAATTGCGGTTAATATACCCATAATTGTAATCACAATGAGTATCTCAATTAAAGAAAACCCTCTATTGTTATGCCACTTTGTACTCAACATTTATCCTCGCTTCACCCTTTTTTTATTAATCAACGATAGGGAAATACCTGTACACTACTTTGATTATAATAAGGGCAATCCAAAATTTCAATTATCTTTTTATGTGACCGTTCATTTTCAGCATACTAAGGGCTCTTTTAGTCTCGTTTTTTTTATTTATTTTGGCTATACTAGTTACCTCTCAACGATCAACGATTCTCTACCCACTATTGAAAGGACACCCTACCCCCTATGCCCATGAAAACTATCTCATACCACGCATCTATTATTGATAGATCGCGCGATCTGCTTGCACATACCCTCTCCTTTCTCCCACCTAAAACGCTCCAAGCAACCGCTCAAGTTAACAAACATTGGTATAGCACCTCTGCAAGGCTCATTCAACGTCAAGTTAATCACCGACAATCCATTCCACGGTTGCGCCTATCCCGTCTCTTATCTCATCTAATACCAACCCCCACCTCATCTCGTCAACGTGCCTCTATTTATTATCCCGGACTCGCCACACTAGGACTGTCTCAAGATGGCAATGAGCGCTTACTCTTTAAGGCTATTAAGGCTGGAAAAGCTGAACAGGTGGATATCATCCTAAATTTCTCCTTATCAGACGATGCACTGGAAGACGCTCTTTGCGTCGCCGCCAAATATAACCGGATTCAGATTATTAACCACCTGATAAAGAGGGGGATTCCCATCCATGCCATCAGAGAAGCTAAGTGGGTCGCTCAACACCATCATTACCATGCCATTGCTACACTACTTAATGATCAGGTATTAGATACTGAGATTTAATGTCCACACACGCGACATGTCCCTTTTTTTGAGGGTCTTTCAGACTATCTTAAACACCTTTCTCACTGCTATCGTCCTGTCCTTGTATTTTATTTTTTATAAATTTTTTGAAACTAAGTAAATAAATTAACGATAATTATTTAAATACTTTCTATTGTCTATAAATGTTTACAATAGATAATCGGTGAGGTGCGATGGCATGATATTAACGGTTTATTTTTCTAAATTGAATATGCATCTCTCTAACACCGCTACTTTTAGCGATGGCGGGTTACGCTTTGGCTGGACCCCACCCACCTTTCACTCTTACCCTCTTTTTTCTTTTTAAGGGACAACTGCGTCTGTTTATAGGCTTGGTTACCGTCTCTTTTTCCATTCAGACTCGGCTGTAAGGTTGGAGTGAACGGCCTCATGAGATCCTCTGTTTTAATCCATGAGCGCCCTCAACATTTCCCAACTTATTATCGATTTATTATCTAATTGTTAACTAATGAAAGGATTATTAATCATGCAACATAAAGTAATCGCGGCACCTATTGAAACCATTTCTATACATTTAATAGCAGAGATATTGAGACGTACAGGACTAAAGGGTCTATCTAGTTTGAGCGTAGCAAGTCCGCGCCTGAATCAGGCCATAACGGGTGACTTACAAGCCATACAAAAGAAAGTCACGACACTGACACCACAAACTGTTTTGCCGGAGCACTACAAGACAATGGGTTATTTAATGGCCGATAGACCCGTCCCCCTTCCCCTTTACAGAGATGTGGGGTCTCAACTCCTAATTAATATGGCCCATCATAGGTTTATTAACGAGGCTATTTCTGCTCAACATCTCGCTTTTTCTCTATCAGAAACATGTCGTGACATTATTAATGGTAAGCCTCTTACAGGACCCGGTTTAAAGTTGGCTAAAGAGATGTGTACCCACTCCTTACTCGGTAGCTACACATTCACCGCAGAAGAATTATCTAATAACCTTTATTTAAGTCGTCACTGTGCCTTACCTACAATGGCTATCGTGGATGCTTTGGGATCACTATCTAAAACAGATCCCTCTGTATCAGAATTTTTGATCGAACTAGATAAACATGCGTTAGACTACGACATGACTCGTTATGAGTATTTTGATGAGGTCTTTGAACTCCCTGGTAACGCCCCTCTCCATTCAGATATTTTTGACGCGTTTGAAGAACTACGACAAACTAATTTCAATGCCAACTACCCAAACGGCATTAGCCTTCCTGAAATCCTTCTGCGATACGCCCCACATAACCAGGTACTCTTCCCACTTAGCCTACCCTCCGTATCAATAAAACGCCTGTCAGGTCCCCTACTATCTTTAGCTATGGAAACCCATCATTATCCTGCTATAGTCCAAATATTAGAACAACAGGTCATCTCACCGAATATCTGCATAAAGGCTCTTGAGTCTTCGCCGATTTCAACCCAAACACTACAGACCAACAATATCACCGCCTTAATCGACTGGGCCCTTATACAGTTTTCCAAGACTAATAATCCATCAAAAAGACAAGACATAGAACAACTCTGTCAACTACTCATCGAACAAGGAGCGTCTATTAACGAGCGCTCTATTCGCCTAGCAGTCAATACTAAATGTCTCAACATCATTGACCTGCTTATCACCCAAAACCCGTCTATTCTTACCGCATACGCAGAAAAAAGTCCTCAGGGCGCTAACCTTCTACACATGATCATGAGTGAACGCATATATAAACAGAACCCTGATAAAGCCAGAGGTCTTATACAATTACTTAGCGCCTCCAGCCATTTGGTTGACCACCATAGCCTGCTCTTACATGAGGCTATAGCAACCGGCGATAGCGCCAGTGTCGTTGTATGTAACTTAATAATATTATACCCACACCGTCCTCCCAAGGTGTTCACAGACAGGTTGGAAGAACCGGTTTTGCAATCAATCAGCCAACAACGTGGCTGCTGACTCCGCTAAGGATAAGCCCTCTTTAAATAGACGCTTCTTAAGGGGGGCATAGTCCGTTTTTATGTCCTCTAGATCTCTATTGAGCTGCCCTTCTACTTCACGTACAATGGCGTCAACAGTCACTTCACTCTGACGAAGCTCGGGGACTACCACCTTCCCCATTATTAGATTTGGCAGTCCAATAAAGGGGACTTTGATCCGATACAACACTGTTACCATGAGATAGGTCAGCCAAGATAACTTCCCAAGTATCACCATAGGGGTCTGATAAAAAACACCCTCTAAGGTTGCCGATCCCGCTGCACAGACTAAACATCGGGTCCGAGCTAAAAGCTTATGCTGATCCCCTATCATAAGTTGAACATCTGTTAACCCCTCCGCATCTAGGCGAACTTGGATATCCTTGATAAAGTGCGGACTCGATACCGCCACCACTACCTTTAGCATCTTATACGATCGCTGTATCTGTTTTAATGACTGGCACATCACTGGCCAAAGACGTTGAATCTCCTGCCGGCGTGATCCAGGAAAGAACGTTAGCGTATCCCGTTCTTGAGGCCCTACCTTCTCTAAGATCTCACCATAAGGATGGGCTGACAACCGAACATTATCTGTGAATGGCTTATAAAATGCATATTCATCTTTAAAAACGGTGATAATTTGAGTGCTGTAAGCAACTAATCGCTTAGCGCTTTTCTTGTCTTTCCAAATCCAGAAATTGGGCGTGATATAGGTATGGATAGGAATATTGTAACGCCGGAATAATGCGGCCAATTTAAAATTGTGGTGCCCAAAATCAACCAAGATAACTTTATCAATGGCCGTTGCCTCTAGGAATCGCTCTAATTGACGGTAAAAGTCCTGAAAGTGCCGCCTATAATGAAGACGCTCCCAAATACCTACGGAATGTGCATGGGCAATCTCATAGATAAACTCATGGCTTAATCCCTTTAATTTGGGTCCTCCCACACCATAAAGGGTAACGTTAGATGCTCCCCTTAGAATACAGGACGCTAATGCGGCTGCAAAACGATCGCCTGATAACTCGCCCGCTATTACCAACAAGCGCATTAAACAGGAACCGCTTCCTCAGAAGGCTGTTTTCGTGTGATACCACGCTTGGATGATTGGGAAATAAACGCAATTAAATAGTGGGCCTGCTCGGACTCAAAAACCATATCACGTAGTTCCGCTAATGCTTGTGTGACATTCTTACCTGATTGATAATAGATTTTGAAGATTTGTTTCAATTCTCTGATCGTATCCCTTGATAGACCTGAGCGTCTTAACCCTATACTATTTAAGCCTTTAATGACAGCAGGGTTCCCTTCACATAACATAAAGGGCGGAATATCCTGTGGCAACCGCGTATAGGCCCCCACCATACAACCCGTCCCTATCCGTACAAATTGGTGGATACCTGTCATCCCTCCAATGGTCACACGATCATCTATCTCACAATGGCCTGCGATATTTGTCCCATTAGCAATCACGATATGACTCCCTAACTGACAATTATGACCCAAATGAACGTGGGTTAATAAAATATTATCGGACCCTATAGATGTGGTTGTATTTTTTCCTGTGGATCGATTAATAGTCACATACTCTCTAATTTCATTACGATCTCCTATCACAACGGCTGTCTTCTCACCTTGATAACTCACATCCTGTGCAGCAGATCCGAGTACACACCCATAATGGATGTTGCAATCTTCACCTATGCGTGTCCATTTATCAATCATAGAATGTGCCGCTATGGTAGTCCGATCCCCTATAATGACGTCCTCCCCTATAATGGAAAAGGCTCCTACAGAGACATCTTTACCAAGAATAGCCGATGGATGAATCGTGGCTGTGGCATGAATCTGAGGACGAGACGGGATTTGCATAAGATTGAGTTCATAGTCAACCGAACACACTCTTTGACCTTCCACCAGGGCTTCACAGGCTATGAGAACAATATGCTCCTTGGTTTTACGGATCTCACATTCTAAACGAATCTGGTCCCCTGCTCTAACAGACCGAAAAAAGGTTGACTTCTTTATGGTACTCAACCCTACTTTTTGACCAGGGGATCCTGAACTTTTAATCACTAACAGACTCGCTGCTTGAAATAATGATTCTAAAATAGCAGTTTCAGGAAAGATAAGTTCATCAGCGATCATTCCTTGGAAGATGGGCTCATTAGCACTCACATTTTTTATGGCAACAATACGATGCTGCTTGGTGATCTCTAATACCTTGTCCACATAAAGATGTGGATAGCGTTGAGGTATCACATGTTGAATAATCGGCAATTCCATTCAGACACTCCTCTTACTGGTCTCTTGAGCTCTAGTTTAAAACGAGGACTCTGCTTCTTGCAAGAAAAACGACAACGCCCAGGAGCGTGTCCTGGGCGTTGTGGTCTGTCTATAAAAAGACCGGTCTTATACAAATAGTCGCATTTTTAAATTATCTTCTGTTAAATTAACGATTTTTATAAACGTCTCAGAAAGACTTATTGGGATACTCTCATCACTTCCAGATTTCAGATCAAAACTTCGATGATCGGTTCGTGTTACTGAGCTTGATGATGTCTGCTCAATATGGTGACCTCCTGTTTGAAGTGTCATTTCTAACCCGATACTTTCAATCAGGGATAATAACTCTTTGCTGGATAGTTTTTTGTATGTTGGTTTCATAAGATGTGTTCCCCTTTCGTTTATAACAATGTACTGCTTTACTAAATTATCGGAAATATTAATAAAATATTTCACTTTTTTCTTATTTACACCATGGCCAAAAACATGACCTAGGGCTTGTTAACTGCGGTGAAGGAGCCGCTTTAGGCTCTGGGATTGCTACTATGTTCCCGTCCTCTTTAACCGCAACATGCCCTGTTTTTGTATAACATATGTCTAGAGAGATATGGACACCGGGGTTTAACTGATTATATGTTTTAATGAGTTTAAATCCCTCTTTACAATCACTTTGAAAGCGTTTGTTATGAAGATGATTATAGGTGTCTTCTTTAGCAATTACAGAGACCTTAATACTAACCTCTCCACTATGTTTAACTGTTAAATAATCCTCACAAAACCATCTAGCAACACCATAGTGACGCTTTTCTTCTTCTATTGTTGACTGTCGTATCGACTCTTCAAGGCTAAGCCTGATAATACCTCCCCCAACATGTACTAACCGCCGAGATCACACTTGTTTTGGATCACGAACTATAATCGCCATGGCCACACACTGTGTCAGATTACTTGTGTATAATGTGCACGTATCTTTCTCTCCACAGGTAAACACATAACTCGACTGCCTTGGATCGTCTTTGTAAAACATTCGATGTGTAAACTGACCATTGCTCATAAAACACCGCTTGTCACTCGGTTTCAATGCCACGTGTTCTTCAGGTAAGGTCTGTATACCACCTATCCCTACGCCACCTGTCGATACACGCCCACTCGGCATCCTATATGCACAACCTGGCGCTTGTTTTTGGACTCTCATAAGTTTGCCTCCTTTTATAGCCCATTTTCTTATTTATCGAAATAAATTATTTTTTATCTTGTTTTTACTTCTTTTCTTCATTCTTATGGCATATACAATGCCCTCTACCCTTCTTAAGAATCCTGCTACTTAGAGAATAAAATCTATCATTTACTTATCTTGCCATTCTTATTACCCGCACCCACACACCGTATTTTGGTATTGTGAAATGTTAATGAAAAATCGTATAATTTAGCCTATGGCTGTGACATCGAAAATAGAAAAACATCATATTCTTAATCGGTTTCAATTCCTAGAACGTGTCTACATCCTTTCCGCCAAGAACGATGAAAAACCGGATCTCTCTAAAGGGTTCTCTTGTACGGATATTGGCACCACTCTTGGCCTTGATACGAAACAATCTCTAGATATTGCAGACATCCTCACCAAAAAAGATCTTGTTCAAAAAATGACCGTGGGTAATGATGACATTAAGCTTCGATTAACCCCAAAGGGTTCCCATATTATTGAAATGATTCACGATAAAAAGGAGCCTCAACAACAATCAACTCCTGACGCGGTCTCTGTGGAGGTTCCTATACCTTCTCCAGAAACACCACCTGTCGCCTCTACGAGACAGCCCCTTCACACTACCCATGAAAAACGCCTTATTATAGGCCTTACCTTAAGTTTTTTAACGGTCGTCATCCTTTTGATTTTGGCTTTTTAATTACTTAGATACGTATCCTTTAATATCCTTCATTATTCTTTTGGTCATTGGATTATAGGCTATAAACCTTTTTTTGCATTGATCATATTTTTTTGGATCATGCACTACAAATTGAAATAGAATATATTGCATATACTCTATTTCGACTTCGTTATACTGATAATAAGGTTTATCAACACCATCACCAACGATATTGGGATCAAAGTATCTTAAAAGATCCAACAGATCTGTTTCAGCCCCACTGGCTAAGTACCGCCCCCAATACTTCGCCAATAAGGGCAAATTATGGTAGTCCGGCTCATGTTTATATGAAATTGCTATATCTTGCTCATTTTGGCGGTAGACAACGCTCTCATAATTAAACACTACTTCACTGGAGTACCAATTATTTCGTATTTTCTCTAAGAGTTCATTTGCTCCCGTATTATTTAGAATCCAAAGGACTTGAATAAAGAAACGCTTCCCATTTTCGATGGACGTTTGCGTTAAATGAAAATAGATTTGAATGACTACCTCGGGATGAGCTCTTAATATTTCAGCAAAGAAATAGGCCATGACATTTTCAAATAAGGGATTCATTAACATCTCGGATTTTGAAAAATAGGATAATGCAAACGGGATCCGATTATGGTCTTGGGTTTTACTATAGTTAGATACCCAGGCTTTAAACGTATCTTCTGTAAAATGAACCCGCTCAGGTGGGGTGCCAAATCCAAGTAGAATAACAATACTTCCCACTATTACTGCGGCTATTATTGCTTTTTTTACCATAGTCTCCTATGTGCCACATTCTAGGTCTTTTCAAACATATCTCTTTTTCAATGCCCAATTATATTCACTAAAGATACATCCATCGCCTACTTTTAAAAGGCGCGCCACATCCTTCTCGTTGCAGAATAGGGCTCTTTTTTGTTATAACTCTCTCTAGGATTATGCAACCAACTTTCAAAATACTAGAAGAAGAGCTACTCCTCTTAAGTGCTCAAGGCATACCTCTTCAGTACAGTGAATCATCTTGTGGCCATATCTTACTGGCTGGGGATCAGTCATTTTCGATTCGAACATTAAATGCCCTCATTACAAAAGGCTATATGACATGCACACATGGCAGTCACTATCAACTCACAGAAAAAGGGAAAACAAAAGTCGACTTTTTACGTCTTAAACAGAAGCAATCCAACGTATAGCCATCTTAACTCACCCCACTGAAGGAGTGCATGTGCGCGAAACAAACCCTGGTCATGGTCTTGTAGATATTTTTCAAAAGAAAGTACCTACCGTCTCGTTTACCATACGGGTAGGAACAAACCCACTCCTCCGTTATGCCGCTAAGGCTGAGGATCTGGAACAGCTTAAAGATGCTGTTGAAAAGGATTATATCAATCGTAAGATTAGTGGCTTTCGGGCTCTAGATATTG
>CAZIOF010000061.1:0-7998 GCA_964540745.1 uncultured Candidatus Marinamargulisbacteria bacterium | reverse complement strand
CATTAGGGGGTGACTTATACTCTATTCAACGCCAACATGCTACGTCCTATGCGACCGTGATGTCGTTTATTTTAACGCCTCCAGTTCAAGTTGCTATTGCTAAATCTAAGGCTGTACAACACCGGTTATTTCATTTGTTTTCAGGCCTTTTATTGCAGTATAACACCTTGTTTGAAGATAAAAAGCAATCTAATATTGGTTTTGGGAAGTACTTTTTGATTAGGAATGGCTCTTAGTATGGCAATTTATCACCATAAGATGTCGGTTATGATGTATGACACGGATGCGGCTGGGATATTGTATTTTGGGAGTCAATTTCGTTTGTTTCATGATGCCTTTGAAACTTTTTTTAATGAGAGTGGCGTGACATTTAATGACTTGCTTAAAACGAAAGATTATCTATTTGTTATTGCTCATGCAGAATCTGATTATTTAGCACCTGTTTTTGTGGGTGATTCCTTGGATGTTCAGATTCAAGTTAGTCGTTTAGGCCAAACGTCGTTTACATTGAGTTATCAGATTTATCGTGAGTCAGATCTTGTTGGGAAAGGTGATACCGTTCATGTGTGTTTGGATAAATCTACGAAGAAGACAAAACAGATTCCTCAGAATGTAAGGGATTATTTGAGGCCTTATCAAGATTAAGTTGTTGTCTGGCCAAGACATTTAATTGTTTGTAGTTGGGTTTTAAGCCCATGTCAGTGGGCCAAGGAAATAGGACTTTAGGGATTTTAAAGTTGAGAAGCCTGTGTCGAAGATCTTTTTTGAGGCTTTCAGAAGTAATTCTTTTTGACGATAAAATAAAGGCCGCTGGACGTTGTCCATAGGTGTTGTCTGGGATATTAATAACGGCGGCTTGTGAAATAAAGGGGAGTGATAAAAGTGCTTGCTCAATTTCTTCGGGATGGATATTCTCTCCTCCAGAAATGAACATGCGATCCCCTCGTCCATTAATGCAAATATCGCCATTAGGTAATTGTGATGCACGATCGTTTGTGTTAAACCAGCCGTCTACACTTAATTTTAAGGATAGATGATTATCTTTAAGATACCCTATATAAAGGCCAGGTCCTTTTACTAGAAGTGTATTATTTGGAGATATGCGGCAGGTATAACCCGGTAATGGGGGGAGATAATTTAGATGATCAAGATTCTTACATTGTTTGGTACAGACCTGTGATGACAATTCTGTTAAGCCATAGGTCATATAGAGCGGATAATCTTGATGAAGCCCTTTTTCGATAGCGTTTTGGGATACAGGGCCGCCACCTACTAATAGGGCTTTTAATGAGGGTGGCGCTTGTGTTGTGTTTGCTAGTAATTGTTCCAATTGCGTATTGACCAACGAGAGGTGAGTAACGTTGTGTGTTGTAATCAGTGTTTTTAGAGCTTGTTTTTTAGGAGGGATAACTACTGTTGCTTGTGCTAGAAAACAACGAAAGAGAATGGCAATACCGCTGATATGATATAGAGGCAGTGTTAATGCCCATTTGTGGGTGTTATCTAGTGGGATTATAGTAGCGGATGCGAGTGCACTTTCGAGATGGTTGTTTAGGTTGTGGAGGACATGTTTAGGCTGTCCGCTGGATCCGGATGTGCTGATGAGGGTTGCCCATTGATGTGTGTGTAATTGTGGCATGTTTTGGGTTTTTGATGACGGTTGTTTCATTGTTTTTTTTGAGTCTTGAGTGATTAAACAGGTGGGTGAGATAGTTGTTTTATGATCCATAGGGTTATGCATAAAGCTTATCGCTTGTTGTCGAAGACAGGCCATGAAATGAATGATGGTGCTGCTTGTCGGTGTGGCGTTAATGGTGATCACTGTATGTGGAGGTGTCTGTTGAAGATGGTGTTCTTGATAATGGCTAATCGCAAGGTTTAGCTCTGTATAGGTCCAGTTTTTTTCAGCAGTTTCTAGTGCAATTGCTTCTGGGTTCTGTTTGGCGGCTTGGGCGATAGGGCAGGTGATGTTAGACACGATAGCCCCATAGCCCTAGGCATAGACAGAGGCTGTGAATCATGAGAAGTGCACCTGATTTTGCAAGGAGCGTATTCAGTTGTTTACCATCTTGTTTTAACGCCTGAATGCCCATGGTGATTGCTATGATGATGGGGCATAAGGATCCAATTAGTATCCCCCAGTGTTGGCTGGGATGCGCCCAGATCAATGGTATGAGCATGGCCAAGCCCAAGCTGCCTATAATTTCCAATCGACCAAAGCGTTCGCCATACCGAACAATGAGGGTGTTTTTCTGGGAAAGCTTATCCTCGTGACGGTCTCTAAGGTTATTAATACTTAAAAGGGTGACGGAGAGGAGCCCTGGGCTTAAACCTAGGATTAGGCTATCCAATTGCCATTCGTGGGTTAGAAGATAGGTGGTGCCACCCACTGCAATAGGCCCAAAGAATAAGAGGGCGATTATATCGGCAAGTCCTGTATAGGCCAATGCGTAGGGTGTTGCTGTATAGAGTATACCGAAGAGAATCGCTAGACATCCTATTAGGGCAATGGCCCAACCGCCGATGCTTATTAAATAAAGGCCGATTAGAAACGCGGTCATAAAACATAGGATAAAGGCATTTTTGATTGTTTTAGGTGGTATTAATCCACGTTGTGTGACCCGTTGAGGGCCTAGTCGATGTGGGGTGTCGGCACCTTTTATATGATCAAAATAATCGTTGGCAAGATTTGTTCCAACCTGGATACATAACGCACTGCCTAAAATGCTTGATAGAATGACGAGATTAAGCGAACTGTTTAAGCTAGCCAGGGTTGCACCTAAGAGGATGGGGGCTGAGGTAGCACCTAAGGTTTTTGGTCGAATGGCTGATATCCAATGAGATACCATGAGTGTGGTTTTAAGGCTGACTGGTAAACTTAGAAAAGTTAGGCTTTCGTTTCTCATTAAAGGAGTTACGTCCTTCTTGTCCTTCTTCCGACATATAAAATAACATGGTGGCATTTCCGGCCAGTTCTTGAAGCCCTGCTTGACCATCACAGTCTGCATTTAAACCTGCTTTTAAACAACGTAGAGCAATAGGTGAGTGCTGAAGAATTTCGCGACACCACTGTAACGTTTCTTTTTCTAACTCTGCTAAGGGAACTACTTTATTCACAAGGCCCATGTCTTCGGCTTTCTTTGCATCATATTGTCGGCACAGAAACCAAATTTCACGTGCTTTTTTCTGACCAACGATTCGAGCCATATAACTGGCGCCATAGCCGCCGTCAAAGGATCCTACTTTAGGACCTGTTTGTCCAAAAATAGCATTATCTGCAGCAATAGTAAGATCGCACATCATGTGGAGGACGTGGCCGCCACCAATGGCATAGCCTGCTACCATGGCAATAATAGGTTTGGGACATGTCCGAATTTGACGTTGAAAATCTAAGACATTGAGGTGTGTGGCGCCCTTATCATCTTTGTAGCCGGCATCGCCACGTATTTTTTGGTCACCACCTGAACAAAAGGCTTTATCGCCTTTTCCGGTCAAAATAATGACGCCTATCTCTTTATCATGTCGTGCATCTTCAAGTGCTTCAGACATGTTTTTTACAGTAAGTGGTGTAAAGGCATTGTGGACCTGTGGTCGATTAATGGTGATTTTAGCGATTCCAGATGTTTTTTCATAAATAATATCTGAATAAGCCCCTTCTCTTTTCCAGGCTGTAATACTCATTAGTTATCCTCCTTATTAGTCATGCATAGGTGAACGCGATTATAGCAAAAGACTGTTTAGACGAAAATGGGCTATGGTGTTTGAGTGCTATGTCTTTCTATTTTATGTGTTCAGAAAACTGTACTAGTAGCATTTTTTTTTCTCACAGTGTTTTTTTATATAAAGGTTGAATTGTTTTTCGGATAAGAGTTCTTTAAGGCTCTTTAGATATGTGAATTTATGATCAATTTTTTGTTCATGTAAGTGGATGAGTTGTTGTTTTAAGGCTGTTAGCTGGGTGTTATCTAAGTTAGGCTCTAAATAGAGGGTTTGGATAGAGTGATGTGTTGTTTTTAGCTGTTTTTTGATGAGTTTAATTGTTTTTTTATGTTCTTTGTAGGCTTGTTTGAAGGCCTTCTTTTGGGTTTTAGTGAGTTGAAGTTTGCGCATCCATTTTCGTTTGTAATAGCGTTTGCTTCTGTTTTTTTTATAGCAGTCTTTATTTTGTTTATGGCACTGCTTCTTATATTGCGTGGTAGAGGCACCTGTGTAGGCATCCGTTAATTGGCATTTTGAATAGGTAGAGATTTTTTTTTCTTGGCATTGATAACCCCCTCTAGCAATGGAGGGATTGGTCATGCTCCAGGTTAAGATAACTGAAAGTAGAATGAATCGTGTCATAATGGTCTCCTTGATTTTATTTTTTGTCCCATAACCAAAAACTCAGTTGTTTTTGTTGTTTTATACTGACGTTTATGGTGACTTTTATCGGCTTTAAACCGTTGGTAGTTTATCTTTTTGAATTCTAAAATGCAGTAGTTTTTTTCAAAAAGTGATTTAATCTCTGCTTCTGATAGAAGGCCTTCGTTATTGTAGGAAAACAGAAGGTATTCAGAGTGACATTGGTCAAATAGTGACTGAAAGGATTGTCTGTATTGTCGTTTGAGACAATAGTCTGAGATCTGTTGATTGGCGGGTCGAAGACCCGTTTTACCCCGTGGTTCAAATGTGTTTAAATCCCATTTAGCTAAGGTTTCTAGGACATGATAATTGGCGGCATATTGCCGTTCATTATAGGGGGGGTCGATATAGGTTAATTGGATGGGAGTATCTTGAAGATCTGTTAAAAGTTGAGCGCCTTCTTTTTGGAAGGCCTTGTGAATAGCTGTTGGTGTTGGCGTTGTAACTTGATGCGGCATGACCAGCGTCAGCTTTTTTGTTGCCGAAGGCTTAACTTGTTTGAGATATGCGCCATAGACAGATGCGGTATTAGCGATACTGTCAGCCGCTTCGATGAGACAACTGGTAAGCCAATAGGCATCTGTAGTTGTAATAAGGTTGTTTTGGAGCCATTGTGCGATGGTGTCTCTAATAGCCTGAATTCTGAGGCCATTTTGTTCAGAAAAGTAACAGCGGTTTTTAGTTCCTTTTTCGCAGTATTCATTATAGAAAAGCCCTTGTTTTCCAGGCAGTTGATTGAGGTATTCTAACGTGGCATGAGCAAAGTTCTTTTGGGATAATGGGGTTATTTGTTGTTTCCAATAAGGGGCTTGTTTGAGTCGTTCAAAAGAAGGGTTTTGATCATAAGTGAGTAGGGCTTTAACGGTCATATAGGCGTAGGATTGCCAGTCATTTGCATAGGTACTAAACCCCAATGATTTTAGCAGCTCAGAGACAACACCTGTTCCCGAAAAAAGATCTAAAGCGATCCCTTCTATAGGGATATGATGGTTTTTTATACTCGTTTTAATATGTTTGAGTAAACGTCGTTTTGATCCGATGTAATTCACTGTGGTTTTGCAACAATATTTAGTAACTTATTAGGTACGAAAATAGATTTGATAATGGCTTTATTCTCGAGATGCTTTTGGATTTTTTCCTGTGATTTAATCAAGGTTTCGATCTCTTCTTTTTTACTATCACGAGGGACTTGGAGTTTATCTCTTAGCTTTCCATTCACTTGAATAATCAGTGTAATGGTACTATCAATGACTTTTTTAGGGTCCCATGTTGGCCATTCTTGTTGATGGACACTGTCTGTTTTTTTAAGGTGTTTCCAAATGTCTTCAGCCATAAAGGGGGCAAAAGGTGCTAATAATCGGGCAAAACAGTGGATGGTATCGTTATCTGTGCCATGTGCAGTCATAAAGTTGACTAGTTCCATGAGCCGGCTAATAGCTGTATTGAAGCTAAATCGTTGAATGTCTATAGTAACGGCTTTAATGGTTTTGTGGAGTTGTTTATCTAAGTCGTCTTTTGAACATGTGAGCGGATAGTTGGGGATATTTGTGGCAACTTTATGAGCGCGGCATAGGAATCGATAGGCCCCATCAACGCCATCTTCAGACCAATCAAGATCTTTTTCAACAGGGGCGCCAAACAGAATGAATAGGCGGGCGGTATCTGCACCGTATTTATCGATAATGGCGCTAGGGTCTACGGTATTGCCTAATGATTTTGACATTTTTGCGCCGTCTTTAATAACCATGCCTTGGCAAAGAAGACGTTTAAAGGGTTCATTAATTGTGGTTAGGCCTAGATCACGCATGACCTTGGTAAAGAATCGGGCATAGAGTAGATGAAGAATAGCATGCTCAATGCCGCCGATGTACTGATCCACATCTAACCAGTAATCCACGGTCTCTTTATCAAAGGGTAATTCCGTGTTATGTGGATCTGAAAATCGTAGGAAGTACCAGGATGAATCAAAAAACGTGTCCATTGTATCGGTTTCACGACGATAGGTTTTTCCATCTTTGGTGACGTTATTAAAGGAAGGTGATGAGGCCAGTGGGTTTCCTTGTCCTGAAAAGGAAATATCCTCCGGAAGTGTTATGGGTAGGTTATCTGTGTCTTCAGGGATAGGTTGATTGTTGTCATCAAATAACATGGGAATGGGTGTTCCCCAGAAACGTTGTCTTGAGATGAGCCAATCTCGTAATTTGTATTGAGAGCTTAATTTTCCTGTACCCTTTTCTTCCAGATATTGAGTAATGGCCTTTTGTGCGGCTTGATTATCCATGCCATTAAACTCCCCCGAATGGATAAGGATCCCGTTATCAACGTAGGCTTCTTCAAGTTCCGCTGCATTTAGTTCGTTATCCTTTGGTGTAATGACGACTTTGATGGGTAACTGGAGTGCTTTAGCTAATTCGAAGTCGCGTTGGTCGTGGGCAGGGACGGCCATGACGGCACCCGTCCCATAATCCATGAGGACATAATCGGCTACATAGAGGGGGCACACCTCCCCATTCACAGGGTTGATCACATCCACCCCTAGATATTTCCCTGTTTTTGTTTTGGTCTGATCGGACCGTTCGATAGTTGTTTTCTTAATGGTTTCTTGTACGAACTGCGCTAATTCAGTGGCGTTAGGGGCTTCTTTGAGTAGCGTTTGGCAGAGTGGGTGTTCAGGCGCAATAGAGACATAAGTTGCGCCAAAGAGTGTATCAGGGCGGGTCGTAAAGACAGTTAGGGGGGCCACTTTTTGTTGTTGTTTGTTGATAATCTCAAAGGTAATAGTTGTACCTGTACTTTTGCCGATCCAGTGTTTCTGCATGAGTTTTACACGCTCAGGCCAATGCTCTAAAGTGTCAATATCACGTAATAATTCGTCTGCGTAGTCTGTAATTTTGAGGTACCATTGTTCAATCTCTTTTTTTTCTACGAGGGCACCCGAACGCCAGCCTTTACCGTCGATGACTTGTTCGTTGGCTAAAACGGTATTATCCACAGGGTCCCAGTTAACCCATCCTTTTTTTCGATAAATAAGGCCTTTTTCATACATCTTTATAAAGAGCCATTGGTTCCATTTGTAATAGGTGTCGCGATGGGTAGCAAATGTGCGGTCCCAATCGTAACTTAGACCTAGTCGTTGAAGTTGTTCGCTCATGATGGTGATATTGTCTTCAGTCCAGTTTTTAGGGTTTATCTTGTGTTTGATTGCGGCATTTTCAGCAGGTAATCCAAAGCTGTCATAGCCGATGGGGTAGAGGACATTATGACCTGTCATACGTTTAAAGCGTGCTAATGTGTCGCCTAGCGTATAGTTTCGGACATGACCCATGTGGAGTTTTCCTGATGGATAAGGGAACATTTCCAACACATAATATTTAGGTGCAGAAGGGTTTTTTTTAGTAGCATAGAGGCCTTGTTCTTTCCAGTGTTGGATCCACTCAGTCTCTGTCTTAAGAGGGTTATATGTCATGACGCAGTTCCTTTAATAGGTAGTCTGATTAGAAGTTCTGTTATTCCTTACTCTTTCTTTAAGGGTTAAGTATAGCTAATGCGTGCTTTTTTCGCTAGAGGAACCGTCAGTGTAGGTATGAATCTGGAGTA
>CAZIOF010000060.1:0-11560 GCA_964540745.1 uncultured Candidatus Marinamargulisbacteria bacterium | reverse complement strand
ATGACACATCACAAAATCATCTCACAAGACATCACGCTCGTTCCAAATCTGAACTCAGCGATCGTTCAATCATGGCAACCCAAACCAGTCAGCCCTAAAGTCTGTATATACGCCTTTCCCTTCGACGGTGGACAAGACCGTTCAGGCACACATCTTGGGCCTCAACGATTACTCGATAAAGGGCTCTTTAAACAGGCACAACGTTACCAACCTACAACACTACTCCAACTCCAAACCGATAGTGGCACAGGCTATCAGGCCCCTTATACAGGTGTCCCAGAAGGACGCGCCTTCATTCGAAATAGTGAGGCCATTAAGGCCCAATCGCATCACATTGCCGAAGAGGCCTATGGGATTGCCAGTCAACCCTTTGATTACCAACTAGGGTTATTTGGGGACCACAGTATGGAAGGTGGTCATTTTTTAGGGCTCAAGCGTGCCTACGGCGAGGATTTACAACTGTTCTTTGTAGACGCCCATGGCGATAGCCATACTCCTGAATCCTCTCCCTCCAAAAATTTTCATGGCATGATGCTTGGCTCCCTGATTTTAGGAACAGATACGATCTATAAAAGTAACCCTCTGAGCGATACCTACACCCTAGACGACGTCACATTAGGCGTCCCTTTCACCTACCAAGGAAAGACCTGGTTTAAAGAAAAACCCCTCAACCCAGAAAATCTCACGATTTTTGGAACAACCTCCACAGAACCCGCAGAAGATGCTATTTTTTCACAATTCAAAAAAATGGGGGCCTCCGTCTTTACAGCACAAGACATCCAGCATCTTGGCATTAAAAACGTGACCCAATTATCACAACAAAAACTCAGCAAGAACCCTGGCTACATTAGCCTTGATGTAGATGTCACGGAAGGCATTACCAACACAGGAACTCCCGAAGGGGTCATTCCCTTCGACCATGTCTATCATTACCTCCGAGGGCTCAAACAAACAGGGGCCTTAAGAGGCTCAGGTATCTTTGAAATGAATCCTACGCTTCACCCTGAAGAAAGTGCCTTAGATAAGGATACACAGCATTGGCTAGACTATGCCACTGTTTTATTAGGTGAAAAAACACCCCTGTATTCACTGCCCCCATCTAAATATTAAGAGGAGGACGATGACTCTTGATAGGCGGATAGTTTACGAACAATCTTACGCAATTCACGCCGTTGAAGAGCACGTGATACCGCCGTTAACACACAGACTGAATTAAAGGGCTCATTAATAAAATCATCCGCCCCTTTCTCGATAAGATCGCAATTCATTTGAGTGAGTCGATACCCTGTAATCAAAATAATAGGAACACGGGGATGAGACTCTCGAAGTGACGCCAATAACCTATTGGCCAACATATCTGGCGGCAGAGCATCCATTAGCACAATATCCAATTGTTTTAGTTCACTGGCCTTTTTAATACCAGAACGTGCATTATCTGCCGAAAAAACATCAAACCGATCATCTAATTTATCAAAAAGACGATTTCTCAAGACATTATCGTCTTCAATAATCAATAATGTGGGCTTTTCTAGCTCCGTTTGATTCACACGAAACTGCTCTTTAAAAACATTAACAAACACCTTACTAATACTAGCAGGTAATAGTCGTGCTAACTCCGATGCCGTTAGGATATCGCCTTCTCTTCGCTTTTCAGCCATAAAGGCCTTTGCTGCCGACATACGGCCCCCTAAAGCAAGGGTATTATGATCATAGGCCCTAGACATGGTTCGAATATTATCTAAAAACCGAATCTGTTTCAGCGCCATGGAAACCATAACAGCGACCACATCTTCTTGAAAGGGTTCATGAAAGTAGTAATAGGCACCCGCCTGAATAGCTTGTTCAGCCAACGCCTCATCTTCTTCCTTAGAAAAGACTAAAAGTTCACTATAAGGGGCTATCTGCATCATGTGAGACAAAAAATAAAAAGGGTCCCCCTCTATATCTAAACAGACGATACAACAACGCACGTTAAGACGGTGCTTAGCAACAAGTAATTGAGCATCTTCTAAAGACGTAGCAGACAAAACCTCAGCCTCATCCTCAAAATAATGAGTAAGGGATGTCACCCTGTCTTCGTCCGAATCAACCATAATAACAAGTGGATTAGACATGACCTATCTCCTAGTATTTATATTCCCTCCCCAGGCAGGAATTAAACATCATCAGAGTCATTAACATGCAATAAAATCCAAAACACTTTATATAGTATAACAGTCCTTTAATTAACCTGTCATACATGACACTATTGAAAATAGGTTGGAGTGGAACCTCTAACAACCAATTAAGTACCGCATGATAATCATCTATTTCTTAAAACGTCATAGTCGAAAAGTTATATATGCTCCTCCCCCTCTAATTATAATCTCTGTACATGGCTATCCTTCTTTGACCAAAAGTCTTTGACAACACTAGAGAAACCCTTTAAAATTCCTTGTCTAGTAAGTCACTAGAGATACTTGGTATCGGAGCGTAACAATTAGATGTTAACCATGTCAGTAAAAGGAAAGTATGGTGTTGCTGCAGCAGTGGAATTGGCCCTTCATTATGAAAAAGGGCCGTTACAGATCAAACAAATCGCCCTTGCACAACAGATTCCACAAAAT
This sequence comes from uncultured Candidatus Marinamargulisbacteria bacterium, assembly GCA_964540745.1. Lineage (GTDB taxonomy): Bacteria > Margulisbacteria > Marinamargulisbacteria > JABIPA01 > JABIPA01 > CAZIOF01. Next base: position 8,954 of record CAZIOF010000060.1, on the reverse strand, counting down.
TATCTGGAACTCATTTTAGTAGAGCTCAAACGAAACGGCCTAGTCACAAGCTTTAGAGGAAGCCGAGGTGGTTATGCGCTAGCAAAAAAACCGAATGACATTACATTAACAGCTATTTTATCCTGCCTTGAAGGGCCCCTACAATTGTCAACCGATAAGACAAGCTCGGCCGTATTACAAGAACTATGGGAAACAGTGGAAGAGAGTATCCAAGAAACCCTATCCATTACACTCGGTACATTACTGCTCAATAAACAACGTTTGGAAAGCGTGACAAACTATAGCATTTAACGCAAATATTCGATAGGATTAGGGTCATACATTAACAAGGAAAGATAAACAAAGGAACATGGTCATGAAAATCGCAGATTCACTTCTCAAACTCATTGGAAACACCCCCCTTGTGGCGCTATCTCGACTCTCCAAAGATTGTCATGCAACCATTATCGGAAAATGCGAATTTTTAAACCCCTGTGGCTCCGTTAAAGATCGGCCTGGACTGGCCATGATTGAACACGCCGAAAAAGAGGGGCTCATCAACAAAGATACCACTATTATTGAGCCCACTAGCGGCAATACGGGAATTGCATTAGCCTTTGTTGCTGCAATCAAGGGTTATAACGTCATCTTAACCATGCCCGACTCTATGAGCCTTGAACGACGTAGTCTACTAAACGCATTAGGCGCCAAAATTGAATTAACCCCAGGCCATCTCGGTATGAAAGGGGCCATTGAACGCGCCCAAGATCTCCAAGCATCCCTAACCAATGCCGTGATCCCTCAACAATTCCAAAACAAAGCCAATCCAAATACCCATTATCTCACTACTGCAGAAGAAATATGGGCCGATACCGATGGTAAAATAGACATATTTGTTGCCGGTGTTGGAACAGGCGGGACCATCTCGGGAACAGGAAAGAAATTAAAAGAGAAGAATCCTAACATTAAGATTATTGCAGTAGAACCAGAAGACTCTTCCGTGTTATCTGGTGGTGAACCAGGGCCTCATATGATCCAAGGCATCGGCGCTGGCTTTATCCCATCAAATGTAGACCGCTCTATCATTGATGAAGTGGTCACTATCTCTAATGACGACGCCTTTCATATGAGTCGACAGCTTGCCGCTCAAGAAGGTATTCTCGTAGGGATGTCATCTGGATGCAATGTTAAAGCAGCCATAGATATTGGTAACCGACCAGAAAACAAAGGGACCTATATTGTTACTATTCTGTGCGATGTGGCAGAACGCTATCTCAGCACAACCCTATTTCAATAAACAGGACAGAAAGGATTAATTATGAAACTCACCATTAATGGAAAAGACGAACAAATAAACAAAGACAAATTGAGTGTCAGTGACTTACTAAAAGAAAAAAACGTAGACATGCCCGACATGGTCTCCGTAGAACTAAACGGTGATATTCTAGACAGAGAGAATTTTGACACAACCGCCGTCAACGAAAACGATACCGTAGAATTTCTCTACTTTATGGGTGGCGGACAATCATAAATAAGGATAATCACATGAAAAAAGACTGGGAATTAGGAACAAAAGCGATTCACGGTGGCTTTAACGAAAACGAGTCCACTGGTTCAACATCACAACCGATCTATCAATCGGCCGCATTTTCCTATGCCTCTGCCGAAGAACTTGAAGATGTCTTTCAAGGACGACGCTATGGCCATGTCTATTCCAGAATCTCAAACCCTACGGTCAGCGCCCTAGAAGCCAAGTTAACCTTACTTGACGATGCCTTAGGTACTATTGCTGTTTCGTCAGGCATGGCTGCCATAACCACCACCATTATGACCTTAGCAGAAGCTGGTGATGAGATTATCACCTCTAAAAGTTTATTTGGAGGGACACGACAACTTTTTACCGATACCCTGGAGCGATTTGGAATCACCTTTAAGCACGTCAACGCCACAGACATCGAAGGGTATAAGGACGCCATAACGGATAAATCACGTGCGATTTTTATCGAAACCATTGGCAACCCAAAGCTAGATGTCCCCGATATTGAAGCTATTTCAGCCATTGCACAAGCGCATAATCTCCCACTCATTATTGACTGCACGCTAACCCCTCCGGGTTTCTTTAAAGCCAAGTCTTTTGGCGCGACACTTCGTGTCTTTAGCACCACAAAATACCTGTCCGGCAGTGGCAACGCTGTTGGCGGCGGCATCATTGATCTAGGAACATTTGATTGGAAACAGTCGCGCTCACCCCTCATCAAAAAACATGCAGCCAAATTTGGAAAGTTTGGTTTCATCGCAACCGCACGTCAAAATATCGTCACCAACCTAGGGAATTGCCTCTCACCCTTTAATGCCTATTTACTCATGCTAGGACTTGAGAGTTTGCCCCTAAGGATGGAACGCCATTGTGAGAACGCAAAAGCGTTGGCCGACTTCTTAAACACACACCCTGCTATTAAACAGTTGAGTTACCCAGGTCTTCCAGAAAATGCCCACTACGATACCATCACTAAACAATTCAATGGTCAGGGAAGTGGCTTACTTACCATTCGACTCAAGGATAAAGCCACATGCTACGCCGTTATGAATCAACTCAACATGGTCAAAAGGGTCACCAATCTCGGAGACGCTAAAACACTCATTATTCATCCGGCATCAACCATCTATAAAGATTTTTCAACCGAAGACATGGAAGAGGCTGGCGTCTATAACGATCTCCTACGAATTTCAGTAGGAATCGAAGATATTAAAGATATTATTTCAGACTTTAAACAGTCTTTAGGAGCATTAACATGAATCTGAACGACGAACAAATTGAACGGTATAGCCGTCATATTATCCTCCAAGATGTTGGGGGCCCTGGACAAGAAAAAATACTAAACGCAAAAGTCCTTATTATAGGCGCTGGAGGCCTTGGATCACCTGCCGCCCTCTATCTTGCCGCTGCAGGGGTTGGCACAATTGGGATCATCGATGGCGACGTGGTGGATCGATCCAATCTTCAACGCCAAGTCATTCACTTTACCCCTGACTTAAACAAACCTAAAGTAGACTCCGCCAAAGAAAAGATTGCCCAAATCAACCCTGATGTGACCGTCAATACAATGCGTGCGCTTATCACGGCTGATAATGCACTGGATATCATGAAGGACTATGACTTCGTTATTGATGGAACCGATAATTTTCCAGCCAAATTTCTCATCAACGATGCCTGTGTCATGGCCAAAAAGCCCTTTTCACACGGGGGCATTCTTCGATTTGATGGCCAAACCATGACCTATGTCCCAGGCTCTGCCTGTTACCGATGTATCTTTCATAGCCCACCACCCCCTAACGCAGTCCCCAGTTGCAGCCAAGCTGGGATTTTAGGTGCTGTCGCAGGTATGTTAGGCACCATCCAAGCTGCGGAAGCCTTAAAACACAGTATCGGCATCGGCGAACTCCTCACAAACAGGTTACTCATTTTTAATGCAAAAACCATGGGCTTTAGAACCGCTAATATTAAACCCAACCCTAAATGCCCGGTCTGTAGCAACAACCCAACCATTACATCGTTAATTGATTATGAACAACAGGTCTGTGACCTAAAACGAGGCTAAACAATGTCCTTCTTCAGTAAAAAAGAACCTAAAATAAAAAAATTGTCTATTGTTAGCTTCAGTGGCGAATATGACCGCGCATTAGTCGCATTCAATTTAGCCACATCCGCTGCAACAATTGGCTATGAGGTCCATATGTTCTTCACCTTCTGGGGACTCAACATCATTAAAAAAGAAAAAGGCCGACGCATGATAGGATCCAGCCCTGTCCAAAAAATCACCCATTTTTTTATGGGCGGTTCAAAAAACTTACCCTTAAGTCGGTTTAATTTTTTTGGTTTCGGAAAACATGTCTTCAGAAGGCGGTTAAAAAAGAAAAATGTAGCCAGTATCAGTGACTTACTTAAAGCGGCATTAGCACTAAAAGTCCAACTCTATGCCTTTAACATGCCCGTCAGTATCTTTGGCACCAAAGACAGTGATTTCTTAAACGAAGTCAAGGCTATCTCTACGGAGGAATTTTTAACAATAACAGAAAGTGGACAAGTCCTCTTTATTTAGAAAACGAAGGTGAAAAAAATGACCATTAAAATTAAAAAAGACATCTACGATACCCTCATTGACCATGCAAAACAAGAGCTCCCGATCGAATCCTGCGGTTATCTAGCAGGAACGGACCAGCTCATCACAACCTTTTATCCTATGACTAACATCGACAAGAGTCATGAACACTTTACGTTTGATCCTAAAGAACAATTTCAAGTCGTTAAAAAAGCACGTAACGACAAGCTATCTATACTCTCTGTCTATCATTCCCATCCCTCATCACCCGCGCGATTATCAAAAGAAGATATTCGGCTCTTTAATGACCCTAACATGATTTACATCATCGTCTCGCTTAAAGAAGAGACCCCTGACATAAAAGCCTATACGCTCAAAAAAGAAGGGCCTGATAATATTACTATAAATGCCGTTCCAATTGAAAAAGTCTAAAGGATGACCCGTGGTTACAGAAAAACGATATCGCAGCCTATTAAAAACTATCTCATGGCGAGTCACCGCAACATTAACGACCATTCTGATCGCCTATCTCATCACAGGAAAAACAAACCTTGCACTCCAAATCGGTTTTGTTGAATTCATTATTAAAATTGTCATTGGCTATTTACACGAACGAATATGGTTGAAACTTAAATTCGGGCTCATCTTTCCTCCTGACTACCATATTTAACAAAAGGAAACACACTCATGAATAAACACATAAATGACTATAACAAACGCTTCAAAGACAACTCACCCCAGGATCTCCTAACCTATTTTCTTAATGAACATAAAGGGAAGATAAAACTTGCATCCAGTTTAGGGGCTGAAGATCAGGTCTTAACCGACATGGTCCTAAACATCGACCCCAAAGCCAGTATCTTTGTTCTTGATACAGGACGACTGAACCAAGAAACCTATGACGTCATGGCCGACACCATGGCCCATTACAGCATGCACTACCAGGTCTATTATCCTGAACAAAAAGCGGTAGAAACACTGCTCCATCAAAAGGGCCCAAATTCGTTCTATGAGAGTGTTGAGAATCGCAAAGAATGTTGTTCTATCCGAAAAGTAGTCCCATTAAGCATTGCGTTAGGAAACTGTGCCGCATGGATTACTGGGCTACGCCGCGAACAGGCCATCACTCGCCAATCGCTAGACCCTGTAGAATGGGATGAGGCCCATCAGTGCATCAAACTCAATCCCCTTTTCAACTGGACAACCGCCCAAGTATGGCATTACATCAAGCAAAACAAGGTCCCCTACAACAAGCTCCACGATCAAGGGTACCCCAGCATAGGATGCGCCCCATGCACCCGTGCGATAGGCAAAGACGACGATATTCGAGCTGGCCGATGGTGGTGGGAGAATCCAGAAACAAAAGAATGCGGACTTCACCTGAAAGATGGTAAGCTCGTCCGGAAAACACCCTAACGAAGACTATAGACAGTTTGCAAACAAAACCATGAACAATATATTAATGAGCAGATAGGACTATAACTAAATGAATGTAACAGATAAACAAACACTAACACACTTACAACAACTTGAAGCAGATAGTATTCATATTATGAGAGAAGTGGTTGCTGAAACAGAACATCCCGTCATGCTCTACTCCATCGGTAAAGATTCCTCAGTATTACTACACTTAGCAAGAAAAGCCTTTTACCCCGCAAAAATCCCTTTTCCAATGATGCACGTGGATACCACTTGGAAATTCCGTGAAATGATTACGTTTCGAGATCAACTCGCTAAAGATTACAACTTAGATTTAATCGTTTATAGTAATCCTGAAGGGATTGCTCAAAATGTTGGCCCCTTTAGTCATGGTTCTGCTGTCCACACAGATGTAATGAAAACACAGGCGCTTAAACAAGCATTAGATAAATACAAATTTGATGTGGCCTTTGGTGGTGCACGACGTGATGAAGAGAAATCACGTGCAAAAGAACGGATTTTTTCGTTTCGCTCCGCCCAACATCGATGGGACCCTAAAAACCAACGACCCGAATTATGGTCACTTTATAATACAAAAAAGAAACCTGGTGAATCTATTCGTGTGTTTCCATTATCCAATTGGACCGAATTAGATGTATGGCAATACATTTATTTAGAAAAAATCCCCATAGTACCGTTATACTTTGCCAAAGAACGACCCGTTGTCTTTCGCGACGGCATCTGGATTCTGGTTGACGATGACCGTTTAAAACTAAATGACGGCGAAACACCAAAGAAAAAATGTGTGCGTTTCCGTACACTGGGCTGCTATCCATTAACAGGGGCCATTGAATCGTCTGCAACCACCCTACCAGAAATTATTCAAGAAATGTTATTAACAAAAACGTCCGAACGACAGGGTAGACTCATTGATCAGGACAGTGGTGCATCCATGGAAATCAAAAAACAGGAAGGGTACTTTTAATGTCGCACCAATCACATTTAATTGAAACAGATATTTTGGCCTATTTAAAATTACAAGAACATAAAAGCCTGCTACGGTTCATTACATGTGGCTCGGTTGATGATGGAAAATCAACATTAATTGGACGCTTACTCTATGAATCAAAATTAATTTATGAAGACCAACTAGCGGCTCTAGAAAAAGATTCCAAAAAAGTGGGTACCCAAGGCGACGATATCGATTTCGCATTATTAGTAGATGGCTTAGCTTCTGAACGAGAGCAGGGCATAACCATCGATGTTGCTTACCGCTATTTCTCTACAGAAAAACGTAAATTTATTGTGGCTGACACGCCTGGCCATGAGCAATATACACGTAATATGGCGACAGGGGCATCCACAGCTGAATTGGCCATCTTAATGATAGATGCACGCCATGGCATCATGACCCAAACACGTCGCCATTCAACCATTGTTCACTTATTAGGTGTTGATAAAATTGTTTTAGCGATAAATAAAATGGATTTAGTCGATTACAGTGAAGCCACCTACCAAAATATCCTAAAGGATTATAGTGAATTTGCAAAAGAAATCGGCATCAAGGATTTTACTGCAATCCCTGTATCCGCATTAAAAGGCGATAATATAACTGACCCCAGCAAAAACATGGGTTGGTATTCGGGTCCAAGTTTAATTAAATTTTTGGAAACTGTGCCATTAAATACGGTCAATTCAACAGAACCCTTTTCAATGCCTGTTCAATGGGTTAATCGCCCAAACTTAGATTTTAGAGGGTTTACTGGTCAGGTTACCACAGGAAGTATTGCCGTAGGCGATAGCATCAACGTCTTGCCTGCAAACGTAACAAGCACCGTCAAATCAATTGTGACGTTTGAAAATGAGTTAACTGAGGCTGTACGAGGACAATCCATTACCATCACATTAAATGATGAGATCGATGTATCACGAGGAGATATCTTTATATCCAAGGACACTCAAGCAGAAATTGGACATCGATTTTTAGCAACCTTATTATGGATGGCTGAAGACGCCATGGTACCAGGGAAACCTTATTGGATTAAAACACGAGCAAAACTCTTATCGGGCACCATTGAAACACCCCATTATAAATTGAATGTCAATACACTAGAAAAGTCCGAAACCAATGACCTAACGTTAAATGAAATTGGGCAATGTGTCTGTGAATTTGATCAAGATATTGCCTACGAACCCTATAACCAAAACCCTCACTTAGGCAGTTTTATTATTATTGATCGCCACACAAATAATACCATTGGAATGGGCTTAATTGAGGAGAGTGTTAGCAAAGAAAGTTGGGCATCTAGACACGCTAGTGAACGAAACAAATATTGGAGTAAGGGCCACATCGCGCATACCGATCGTGTTAAACAAAATCAACATAAACCCTTATTAGTCGTGTTAACAGGTCAAGTCACTCGAAAAGATTATACAACTATTGGAACGGCATTAGAAAAGCACTTATTTGATCAAGGGATTCGAGCCTATCGTTATGGATTTCAGTTTTTACGTATGACAGATACAGATACTAGTTCCATTTCGGAACTCCGCCAAGATATGTTTCGACAATTATTAGATATCGGATATGCCTTTCTGGATGCAGGCATGGTCTTTATAACATCGGTAAGAAACTTAACCGCAAAAGAAGCTGATGATTTAAAGCTTATTTCAAGCCCATTTGAAGTTGTCATTGTTAATTTAGAAAAAGAGGTCCCATTCTGCGATATTACCTGCACAGACTTTGACCATTCAAAAGATGACATTACCACAGATATTATGTCAAGGATTCAAGACAGTTAAACGCTATCTAGTGTTCTTAATAACGTTTAATGGGAAAGACTAGTCGTGAGATAACTGTCTTAAGTCCGTAATATGGGGGTACTATTTGACTTACCGATGAATTCATCATTGGGGCTATCCCGCCAGTGATAAATATAGACATACATATCCAGTCCCTGGACCTCTATTTTAAAAACAAACTCCTGCTCGAGGCGTCAAAACAAGGTGATCTAGCATTTATCATAAAGCTTGTTCAAGCAGGTGCCGATATCACCTATTCGGATGCAGGCGAAACAGCACTGGATATTGCCACACAATAACAACACCCCCTTATCGTTAGGTATTTCCAACGCCTAACCACGGCCTATCAAAAAATACACACATAAGCGCCGGACCACAGAAAGAACACGATACGCTTAGCATATCTGACAAGATATCGTACAATAGGTGCCTTGAAAGGCCCGTCCACAAGACTTAACCTATAAGGTAAAAGGATAAACTACAGCCATGGGAACCACACCTAACACACACTCTGAGCAAGAAAATAGCACAGCAACCACAGGTCATACTGCAGGAGCTGAACTATTAGAGATGTACAAAACGGCTATCAATCAAACAGCCATCGTATCCGAAACAGATGCAAAGGGCATCATAACCCTCGTCAATGACATGTTC
>CAZIOF010000059.1:0-6405 GCA_964540745.1 uncultured Candidatus Marinamargulisbacteria bacterium | reverse complement strand
TGTAATCTATTGACTGATAAGGTTCTCCTATCTCAGTATAGTACGCTTCAAAAATATAGCAAGACCCAAGGGGTTGATGTAGATTTTAAACAACTCAAAAAGGTGTGTTATGCTATTGAAAAGAAATTATCTGATCAGTTTTTTCAATATACCTGTTTAGCACTCTACCATGCCGAAGTCACGGGCGATTGGGGGCAAGCTGGTGAACAGCAATCCAAAACAACCTTTTGTCGTAATTTATTGAAATTAAAGCCTACTGATCCTTTGGATCAAGATAAAGCCTTTTCCTTTATTACAAAGACCACCGAACTGTTCAATGAGTATGGGTTTACTAAATTAAGTGATAATGAAGTAACCTTCGCTCTTAAGAACTATCAATTTAAATTTACGTTTGGAAGTATTGCCATTAAACATATTTCTGATATTAATCCCATTCTAAAGTTCATCGGATCGGATTTATACTTGTATGGCTCTCGGATGGGGGATGAAACCTATTATATTTTAGGTGAAGTGGATAGCTATATAAAATATGACCAAGAAGTCATGATTATTAAAGAAGAGCGCTCCCTTACACCAAATGCAGTGATGTCATTGGCGGCAACTAACGCCAATAATACGATTCATATTCGAAAGGCTGTATTGGAAAATATCTTTTATCAAAAATGGTGTCAGGCGCTTCAGTACCCTGAATCTGAATGGGAGTACATCGCTCAGGATTCTCATCGATCGATTTCCGAAGGCATTAAACAGGAGACGATAGCCTTATATCAATCTAAAACGGTGGATGCACTATGTAAACATAAGAAAACGTTTACACAGGAACTGTTACAAACAGTGCTTTATCACGAAATTGGGCATGGGATTGTTCAATTAAATATTTTAGATTCAAAATACGGGGCCTTGGCTGAAGCTTCTAAACGATTCAGTGAATCCATATTAAGTACGTCTCTGGAGTTTTTAGCCGATTTTGCGCCCCAGACGGGTGAGTCGGGTGGTGCTATGGCCAATATGGTGACCATTTCCAAAACCAATAAAGCCAAAGCGACCCGTATGTTTTATATGTACAGTTCAGATACCTGGTTCTTTGATACTGAAGATACCTATATGTATTTGTATTCGGATATGATGGCCTTAATTCTATTGCGTTACATTAATGAAGACAAATCCATTAACTTTACATTATTGGAACAGGATCTACGGTTTAATAAGCAGACATTTAAGGTAGGGCCTAAGACTATCATTGATTATGCCATGTTCTGGTTCTGTGAAATCTCCGATCGGATTCAGGAACAGTTTGAGAAAGCATCCTATAAATTGGTCACGGATATGGATCCTATCCAATACGACCAGGTCTTGTCTTTAACGGTCCAGGATTTATTAAAGAAGGGCTTGGGTCCTGATACAGAAACCTACACCTTTCAAACAAAGCTTTGGATGGTCATGTTTGAAAACGCCAAGCGGTTTACCACGATTCTTCCTGAAGTTGAACGCTTATTAGATGAGGGAACCAACTATGTCCTCAAAGAACTCTTTGTTCTTGTTGCGGGTGATTCTACTGCGGCTAACTATAACTATGAGAATCGACGTTATGTGATTGACCGGTTTTCTGAACTAGGGATTAAGGCCACATCGCCGCTTCAATAACATGGAGATCCTTATTCTGAATAATGAACCAACCCAATCTATTAAAGAGATACTCTTCGATCGTGAGACGTTAGAACGCTATTCCTCATTAGAGACCTGTTTAACCGATCGGAACATAAGCGTATCGCCTAAACAGATCAAAGCCCTAATTACCATCATTGAAGAGCAAGTCTTTTCCCAGTTACATCGGTTCTGCTTTTTAATGTATGTGATTATGGAGCAGACTCGCGACTATGGCGATTCGGGCGAGCAGCAGGTCAAAATATCCTTTTGTAGGTTATTGTTAAAGCTTCAATATGATGAGGAGATCAATCAGTCCCATGTATTGGAATTTGTTAATCAAGTGGACCGCTCTTTTAAGGAATTAGGGTTGGATACGATCCTGTTACAGGATGCTAAAAAAGAACTAGCGGACTTTAAGTTTCAGATATTTGGTCATGACTTTTCGATCCATGAGATTCAAGATTTGGGGAAACTATTACGCTTTATAGGGTCAACGTGGTTTTTACAAGGTGGCTATTATGGCCACGATGTGGAGATGATATTAGGCGAAGGGTCGTCATCCATGTTGCGGGAGTTCCATGTGATTCAAATGGAGAAGGAACTGTTACGAACCCCAAATACGATTACGGCCATGGCAGCCATTATTGGGGATAAGGAAATTATGGTCCGTCGCGAATCCTTAGAGACCATCTTTGTTCAAAAATGGCTCATGTTTTTTAGTGGGTATCAGTATCCAGAGATGCGGATTGAGCAACAATTAGCGGAAGGGCTTAAACAGGAGGCTATGCTGCGTTACAAAGTTGCCTCACGAGACCAATTAGATAAGAAGAAAGAGACCTTTATTAAAGATATGGGCGAAACCATTCTTTTTCATGAGGTAGGACATGGGATTATCCAGCATCATACATTGTCTATGGAGTCGGGATCCCTTGGCGAATCAACTAAGGTTTTTGGTGAGAATATCGTGACAGGACTATTAGAGTTTTTAGCTGATTTAGCACCTCAATATGGGGGCCTTCGAGGTCCATTTTGTAATATGGCTACTATTGCTCAGAAGAATCAGCAACGGGCGTCACGGATGTTTTACATGTATTTTTCAGATACATGGTTTTACGATACGGAGGATACCTATATGTATCTCTATTCCGATATGTTGAGTTTAGTGAATCTCTTTCATGTGAACATGGACAAATCCATCGATTTTGAGAAATTAGCACGAAGTGTGGCTTATGACCCAGAGAACCCGCCAGAGGGTAGCCTTGTTCATTGGGCTGTGGATTGGGTTCATAGGATTACAGAAAAGCTCATTGATTCTGCTCAGAGCTACACCTATAAAATGGCTAATAAGACGGTCTCTTTTGATGAGTTTGAAGCTCATCTTGATGAGAGCTTTAAGGAAAAGTATCCCCATATCGAAAAAGGGACCTATAAATACCGTACCGCTTTTTGGACTGAGTGCTTAGATGCTATCCAAGAAACACCAGCCTATACAGATGCGATTAATCAGTTACTTTCAGGATACGAACAGCCTGTGTTGCAGTCGCTGTATAGTGTTTTCTCAGGTGATATGACTGAAAAGGTTGCTATTCGGCCCTATATTTTAGATCAGGTTAAGTTACGAGCTCTCTATTATAGGCATTAGGGACAGAAACCTGTTCTAAGAAGTTCAAAAGAGGTAGGTATGACTAACCAAACGCAGGGCATATCATTAACCAAACTGAAGGATGGGGACGGTCTCTTGTCCCCTGAGATTGGCCGTATCATATTTGATGAAGGGATCCAATCACGTTATATAACTCTACGATCCTATTTAGAAAATAATCATATTTCTTATAAGGAAGATGAGTTTAATCAGATTCATAAAAATCTACATGAGACGCTACTTGAATCGGTCACAAAGTATGCCCTATTGGAGTACTATATCGCGAGTTTGTCTGAAAATAAGGATGTCTTAGTAGATAAGGTTCAAGCCAGTATCTTTTATACCTGTTGGGAACATAAAGATGTGTCTCAATTGATATTGGATGAACAATCAGACAGTCTCCTTAATATCTTGAACGATCAGATAAGGACCTATGACTATCATGCACTATCACCTCAAGTAGCGGTGGCAAAAAGAGAGTCTTTTGTGTTTGAGTTTTTGGATAGGCCGTTGTTTTTGGCTAATAACGATCTTATCAATGAACTGTGCCAGTTTATGGCGATCCCCTTACGACTTCTGTATTGGGTAGAAAAGGATCTTAGTTGCTTTCTTTTGTGTGAATATGGGTCTGTTAAGAGGGGTCAATCCAATATTCACAAGGAATGGATGGGATCGTTACAGGTAAAACAGTCTGTGCCAGATATGATGATCAATGGGACACGATACATCAGAAATAGGATGCTGTAAGTAACCTAGTTGTGCTTTATCTCAGGGAAATAGAGCTCATGACTCTCGGGATATCAATATGATGATCTAAAAGAAGGCCTGTTCCGTTAGCAACACAAGAGAGTGGATCTTTTGCACGATGCACAGGCAACTGGGTTTCTTCCGATAAATAAGTATCTAATCCTTGGACAAGAGATCCACCACCTGTGAGCCAGATCCCATGTTTCAAAATATCAGCCGATAATTCTGGAGGTGTTTGTTCCAATGTAATTTTAATACTCTCAACAATCGCATCAACGGTCTCTGATAAACAATCCCGAATCTCATAGGATGAAATGGTAAATGTTTTTGGAAGGCCTGTTAAAAGATCGCGTCCACGAACTTCCATGCTCTTTTCTTCTTCAAAGGGATAGGCTGATCCAATATTAATTTTAATCTGTTCGGCCATACGTTCACCAATAAGAAGATTATAATTTTTTCGACAGTGGGCAATAATGGCTTCAACAAATTCATTGCCAGCCGACCGAATAGATTTGCATAAGACAATACCACCCAATGAGATAACAGCCACTTCAGTGGTGCCACCACCGATATCTACAATCAAGTTGCCCTGTGGTTCAAGGACCTGACATTCAGCACCAATAGCTGCGGCCATAGGTTCATCAATAAGAAGTGTTTCTTTCGCACCAGCCAGTGTAGAGGCATCAAAAACGGCTCTTTTTTCTACTTTTGTGATCCCCCATGGTACACCAATAAGGACTTTGGGTCGGATCCATGAGTTTCCGTTCCCGGCCTTTTTAATAAAATGACGGATCATGCTTTCAGTCATGTCAAAATCGGCGATAACACCATCTTTCATGGGGCGAACAGCAATAATATTCCCCGGTGTTCGACCTACCATCTCGTAGGCATCATTTCCAATAGCCATGACCTGACGAGAACGTGTATCTAGTGCGATAACAGAAGGTTCATTAATAATGATTCCTTCGCCTTTAACAAAGACAACCGTGTTAGCGGTTCCAAGATCGATACCTATATCTTTAGAAAAGTGATTGACGAATTTTTTGATGAGGGTCATATCGCAGCTGGTCTTTCAATGATATAAGGTTTTAGGACCCGTAATAATGTCTCAATCGGTAGTCCGACCACATTATAGTACGATCCTTTGAGTGAGGCTACAAATAATTGTTTGACTTCCTGAATATCATAAGAACCGGCCTTATCCAAAGGTGAATAGTGCTTGTGATAGTGGCTAATAGCCTCATCGGATAACGGTTTAAAGGTGACAGTACTTGTAACCGATCGTGAAATTGTACGTTGAGAGATAGTATCGAGGATACAAAAGGCTGATATAACATGATGTGTCGTACCTGAGAGTTGTTCTAGCATGGCTTTTGCATCTATGAGATCACGGGGCTTTCCTAAAACAGTATCCCCAATAACAACAATGGTATCCACGCCAAGAATAAGCCCTCGATAAGTGTTTTTTGAGGTAAATGCTTTTGCTTTAGCAAGGTTCCGAACATCCTTTTTAAGTGAGGGGCCAACACATAAGGGAGGTTCTTCTTGCAACCTGTTTTTGATACGTTGGTAGCCAATACCAAACGTGTCAAGTATAGCCCCACGACGTGGGGAAGTTGATGCAAGAAAAAGAGATCGGTTCACAAATAACTTACTTTTGGAGAATATAGGCTTGAAACCCTTTATTCTTGATTGTGGACAAGAATTTTATAGCAGACGCGTATTCGCCAAATGCACCCACTTGAACTTTAAAGGAGGCTTTTTTTGCCTCTTTATCTTCCCAAATGAAGGACGAAAAACCATGTTTCTTTAGTTTGTCTCGAAGAAAGAGGGCATTTTCAGGTAGATTAAAGCTACCTGCAATAATCTTATAGGAGACGGCTTTGTTAGAAAAGTTAGGTTTTTGGGTTGCCTTTTTAACATTAACACGAAGTGAACTATTCTTCTTGATAAAGTTTTCTGATTCTTTTTCGATAGAGGCTATTTCAGTAGAAATATTCATTTTCTTAGATGGGACGGTGTTATCTATACTGTCAGGAATAGCTGGCTTATTCACTAAAAGGAAGGCTTTCCCAACTTTAAATGTAACAGTAAGTCCAATAAAGACAATGATAATAATACTTAGTAATACTAAGGTTGTTTTAGCCCAACTAAACTGGTGTTGGTCTTTCTCACGAAGGAGATCACCCAGCCCATCGTTATATTCTAAATCATCCGTGGTAGACTCATTTGTTTTCGTCACAAGGCTCTCCTCACATGTTATTTGGCAAACGCTAGACCATATTAGCATAGCTTCAGTTTGCTAATCAAGCGGACAGTTTAAGACTAAAGTTGGGGCTGTGGTGATATAGAACACCTCGATATAGTGA
>CAZIOF010000058.1:0-7282 GCA_964540745.1 uncultured Candidatus Marinamargulisbacteria bacterium | reverse complement strand
TAGTTATGGCCCTATCGTCCGGCATTCTTAGTGAAATTGGGAAAGAAAATGCCTCTACCGCCGATATCTGTCTTAAAGCAAACCATGACATCCAGCAGTATATTCATAATAGTCAAGTCCCCTATGTCACCTCTTTTTTAGCCTCTATAAATTTACATACTAAATCCCTTACCTATACATCTGCAGGACATCCACCGGCACTCTACATTCATCAAAAGCAGATTACCGAACTTGCAACAGGAAACACCTTTTTGGGCATGTTTGAAGATGAACACTATGACGAAAAGACCCTCCAGTTACATCCAGGTGATCGGTTAGTCTTTTATACCGATGGCATCACAGAAACACGTGATAAAGATGGACATGAATTTAATTTATCGCGTTTTAAAGATATGCTCTTACATCATCAAGACACGCCTATTGATGACTTAATATCACAGATCGTTCACTCTCTGAATCAATTTTCAGGAGATGCTCAACCACGTGATGATCAGACCTTAGTTATTGCGGAGATTAGCTAGATGTGGCATCTAAAAACACGCCTTATCAAACATACTGAAAAAGATAAAAAGAAACAAGAAGATGCATTGATCATTGAAAAAACGATTAACCTCGAGCTTAATGGCCACCACCACCATTGTTTTTCCTCATCTGGTGGAGACGAAATAGCCCTTTCCTTAGGTCATCTCTACTTGGAATATGGGGACCTTAAGCTGGATGGACTGAAATCACGTTATGATCAGGGGACTGTCTCTATTACAAGCCCTGGAATAGCGTTACATGAAACACCCCTCCCTCCATTAGACTCATCCCCTATTTCCTTTAACAAAATTGTTATTTTTCAACTCACGGCTTATCTTCAAGAAAATGCGTTTCTGTTTAAACATACTGCAATTTCCGAAAGTGCGGCAATTGCCAATCATCAAGAAATCCTATTTTTTTCAGAAGATATTTATCGTCTCAATGCCATCAAAAAGGTCTTTGGGAAATCCTTACTAGAGGAACGCACACACCCTTATCACCACTATATTCTTCTTACATCAGGAAAAGTAGATCTTGCCCTTGTGGAAATGGCTCATATTATGGGTATCCCTCTTATTGTTTCTAGAACAGGTGTTACTGATAAAGCCCTGTTTTATGGACAAACAAATCATATCGGGCTTATTGGATTTGCGCGAGGAAAACGATTTAATCTCTACCATTTACCCAAATCAATCACCTTCTGTTGAGTGTGATTGACCACTTTACGTTCTGGGCGTGCTCCATAGTGTTAACATCCACGCACAAAATGTTAGACTGGTCAGATATATCCATTTAGAACTAAAGGAACTTACTTCTGTTTGCAGATAGTCTGAAGGGCTTTCTGGTCTTTTTTCTTCTGGAGAGCCGGCATTAACCGGCATTGTTGAATCCCCATTTTCTAGAGAATATAGATGAGGGGTTATTGAACGCCCTTGATAAAAGAGATCGACCACTTCTGCTAAAAAGTTTGCAAGCTCTACAGGCGCCACATGACCACAGCCCTGAAGTTGTATTAACTGGCTCTTCTGGATCAGGGAAGAACGCGTCTGCTTTTCTTCAGGAACAATAGGATCACTATCACCTGTAATCACAAGCGTCCTTGCCGTAATGGATCTCAATACATCATCTGAAAGTGGCTTTACCTGATTTAAATGGTAAATAACGTAAAACGGGTGTAGCCCACCTTTTTCGATGACCTCACTATAATAAGTCTCCGCTGTTTCGCCTAAGTTTTCTTTTTGGACCATGAACTCGCCTAAAAAAGAGGTCATTCCCGGTAACGTTCTTGGTACAAACTGTGTCATTAGTGATGTGGACCATGCATACTTTAATGGGTAAAACTTCAAAGGAATATCGTGATTAAACCCCATAGAGTTGCACACCATGACATCACTTACTTGTTCTCCTAACTGACTTGCCAAATTAAGGGCTAATAAGCCTCCAAAAGAATGCCCAACCAACGAAATTCCATCATTTAATGCTATGACTTGTTGATGGTCTAGTTCATCTAACCAGTTCTTTAGGTATTGGGTTACCTCTGCTACATAATTTTCTGACGATAACGCAGGATCTTTGCTCATAATTCCTGGAATATCAACACTTAAGCAATGAAAATTACTTAATGAAGACATACACCTATGCCACATTTTATGCCCCAGATTTGCACCATGAAAAAAGATTATGGGAGGCTTTCCCATCTGATTATTAGTAGAGTAGCGTAAGCGACTAGCCTCTAAATCTAATGCTTTAATTTGAAACTCTGCGTGAGGTTGTAAAGCGACACGTTTTTTGCATATAAACATATATCATAAATAGCGAATAACTATCTACTTTGTCAAACCATATTAGATAAAACACAATATATTTCATTGATGTCCTTTGATAGGCACATGGGCTTAGACACACAGATACAACCTCGTGAATAATCTGAATCGTATGTTATAAATTGGGTTCCAAAATAGAGTATATCTGGAGGTATAGTCCTCCAGGAGTCTGTTAACAAGCATAGTGTTTCAAGAGGGACTAAAGACACTCTCAATGTATCTTCTTTTGGTTTAAATATAAGTTGAATTCTATGCCCTAAATCCCAATAGTAATGTGCCAGTTCCCTGTAAACACTTAACCCCATTTTACGTCTTTTACTCGTGATATTAATAGGGCTTCCAGACAATATTTCCAACAGCCTCATAAGACGAATCACTCTCATACATATTTTCAACTTAGATAAAAACCCTCCCTCTAATGCTTTTGCACATACTAATAGTAGTTGAAAAGGACATTGTTCCTGTATAACCTGATAACCATTTTTACTAACCCCTATCGTTTCTAAAACATCATGCAAGGGTATAATAAGATCCCAATGCCAGTTAAGTTCTGACGCTATTAAATGCGCTTGCTCTATCGGGAAAGATACATAAGGGTCAGGTTTATTCACACTATTGCTGTCCATAAATCTTACTACCGTGCTATATAATGTCCTTCTAATTGTTGACTGCCGTTGTAAGGAGACCCCTTTAATGAGTTCTCCAACCCCTTCTAAGAGCTGGTTATTAATATCGTTTTCAACATAAGGCAAGTCTTGTCGAATAACACCTCTATAAAAAGACCTCCCGTCCAAAATCATGTCAATACGACTGTTATCGATCATTACCTGACACCTTGAAAGCAATGTCTCCAGGCACTCAATATTATCGTCATTATCAAGAGCGCTCACCGTTTTTACTATATCGTTGCTTATGCCGCCGTTTGAGCTATCATACAATAACTCTTGAATTGCTCGTTCAGGGATTTTGCCCCAAAGCGTTTTTATTTCTTTTTTTGTTATGAAACGATGCGTATCACAGACCCCGTTATTTTGTCTCCTATGATGTTTTACTTTAATGTTAGTTTTCACGATGATTAACCTCCCATTTAGCTAACGCCTCTAATGGGGCAATGACGAACGTTCATACTGTCTATATATCAAGAAGTAGGATAGTACCTTTCTCGCGACAGCCCTCTATTTAAGGCGATTATAAAGAAGTGCACATTCTATGCCATCCAATTAACCTACTGTTCAAGGTGAGTTACGATGACTGTGATGATGATGCGTTCGCAAATGCGAATTGCAAGTTCGTTTTTTGGCCACTATCCTCTTTTATAATGGCATCACTTAGTTGGACACGACAGCGGCCGCTTGGGACAGGTTGACCCAATGCAATTTTTCGACACAAATAGGTCCCTATTTCTCCGGCTGTTGTTACTGTCGTGCTTAGTTGTGGTCTTCCTATTAGTGTTTTTCCAATATCTTTTAGTGATTTTATAATCCGAGGCGTCACATTATTTAAACCCACAATCTTTAGGGCATACTGGTTTCTTTCCGCTTCAGATAGTAATGGTTTTTTAAGAAGTTCTTCAGGGACATCACCTAATTCACCATTAAATAAGTCTAATGACGGGTTTAAGTCGTAGCGCTCGATATCGACCAAAACGACATCTGCTAAACTTGTTAACATAATGACAGGGATCCCTCGTTTTCTTGCTTCGATACGTAACCGTACCTTCATATAGAGGTCATCTATTTCATCAAAAATAAGATTTATGCAAGGATCTTTATCAAAAAATGTGGAGATGCACTCTTCAACTAACCCGTATTTAAATAACCTTAAGTTTAAATAAGGATTAATATTATATAATTTTTCAGCAATCATCTCTATCTTAGGACGACCAACATGGGACAAACCAAATCGCGTCCGATTTAGATTACTTGTAGCCACTGTATCAAAATCAGCAAGCTTCATTATATTTGAAATCCCCTGATATGCTAAACCAAGTGCAATATTACTACCTACAGATAAGCCCGTTAACCCAATAGAAAAGTCCTTTAATAACGTTTGTTCCTCTTGAGTAATTAAATGTTGGTTTCGATTAAATCTAATTTTATTATAACATTCTTCAGAGATCATATGGACAAGTAAACCTGACCAAGGAAAATACACCCAATTACCTCTCTCTTCCCAATCTATTGTTTTCTCGGCTAAATAGGTATTAAGTTGTTGAAAATACTCTCTGGAGTTCATTAATTCAGGATGATTAATTTCAAAAAGTTCAGTTAATTGATATTCATAGATATCTCGAGATTGAAAAATATGTACTGATTCTTTAAACTGTTCTAACTCTGAAAATGTATACTGTCCCTCATAAAAAATGATAGGTTCTAAATTACTTTTAGCCATTGGTGCTTAGTCCCTCCCCCAAAAATTGCATTATCCTCATATGCATGTAGTTTTATACCTGGTCCTTTATCAAAAAAATCAGACTTCGATAAACTATCAAATTCGTTTGACTGCTGTCTTAAATTATCTATAACACTTTTGGACACAGCCTTGTGTAACGAGCCTGTTGGCAAACACCCTTTTTTTAATTCCACATGGATCGTCACGCTATCTTTTTTTTTACTTAACTGTTTTTTTATCGTTGTAAATTTTCCTGTCACAAATTGATTTATCCGATTATCACTCAAACCCTTTTTAATATACATGGGATAAATATTAATTCCCTTATACATAAAGGCAAAGTCACTTCGTTCATACACATAAACAAATGGTAATTTTAGTACGGTATGAGACAAACTCAAGTCACTAATAGCCTTATCCAAATCTATATTGAACGATTTAAAGATTGTCTTTATGTCTGTATAAGAATGAACACCCCCGCGATCATGCAACTGGTACCTGACAAGCGGGATACCTGATCCATATCCAGTGGCTATCAAGTCCCCTTCATCTTCTTCAAAATACGTTAAATAAGGATAATATTGAGCTAATGTTGGAACTGTCTTAACGTTTGGAAAAAGTGCTTGAAATAACGCCTTATTTTCTAATGCCTGTTTCCGTATATAAACGGCTAAGGGTGTCTCATGAGCCATAGCACCTAAATCTGCACTTCCATAAATATTTAAAACATCTGTATAACTGTTTTTAATCCCTAATTTTTTAACTAAACTATCACGAAAGTCTTCGGAAAATGATTCTGCAGCAGTAATTACTTTAATGTTAAATTTTTTAAGCCTAATACCTTCGTAGGTCGCCGCATCAATAATATCCATAATAACGGGCGGATATCCAATAAAAAGGATCTGATCAAAATAATCGCCCATTTGAGTAACAACATCTATAAATGTCTTTTTATCTGGACCTACCGGCGCGATAGATAACGGATACCCTTTTTCTGAAATGCAATTCAAAATCTTATAGGTAAAAATACCTGCTATCCAAATGCCCATACCAAAACCAATAATGGCCAAGGTTCGTTTGTGTTTAATATTAAACTGATTATTTAAAAACATTTCAGTAATATATTCATACTGTTTATCTTGCTGCTTGCCTCTAGGAAAATAGGTCCATTTTCCTGAAGACCCCGATGACGATGAAAATGTATTCATCTGATTCAGATCAGATGAATACATTAATTGGTCCAAGCCATATGTCTGGAGATAGTTTCCTTTATTCATACAAGGCAACGACTTAAATATTTTAGGGGATACTGTTTTAACCCCCTTTGTTGTTAAAAACTGCCCATATGCAGGGACATTTTGATGCGTGTTTTTCGAAAATTCTGTACAATATTGGAAGGATTTCTTAGCTATTTCTATATCACTCATTTCTCTTAATTCTGATAAGTGACTCTCTATATCTGAGGGCAAACAAAAGTCTTTGAATCCTTTAATCATAGTTAATAAAACCCTCTCTAATCTGCTAATTTGGAATGGGTGCTGGATCGATTAGCCTGAGGTTGCTCATTAATTGCCTTTCCTACAACAAAGAAAAATTGAGGATTCTCTTCCCCTCCTAATAACTGCTTTGTTTTATCGTAGAAATGCCTTGTTGATAGACCCGCTACTGAAATCGATACCTGATAACCATCTGATACTACCTGCAACATTAACCGTTGAGCTTGCTTTCCTGCGTTCACCCAATCTTCGGGCCGATCCAACGGAGAACAAATCATGCTATGGAGAGGCGCTGTCATTAAATTCCTATAAATCTTGTATGAAATAGGCTTCCCCAAATTTAAATATTTTATACAGTTAGGAATTACCGGCATGAGCCATTTTGAAACCCCCAACCCAGAGACATGAATCCCTCTCTTCTTTGATGAAAATAACGGATTGAGCCAACCAGATACTTCTCGACGCCATTCTTTATTTGCATGTGCGGCCTTAAGCCCTTCCCTACAA
Organism: uncultured Candidatus Marinamargulisbacteria bacterium; assembly: GCA_964540745.1. Lineage (GTDB taxonomy): Bacteria > Margulisbacteria > Marinamargulisbacteria > JABIPA01 > JABIPA01 > CAZIOF01. Next base: position 543 of record CAZIOF010000058.1, on the reverse strand, counting down.
ATCCCTAAGAATTTCTGAGTAGAGGTGCTGTCTTCTATCCAATGCGTTTTAATCCCTTTATATTGAGACACCGATTTCCATTTTGAAAGACATGACTTATCTATCTTCTGATTTAAAAAGGGTGATCGATGCGTCCTACGCTCTTTAATTGCGTTAAATAAAGACTCATACTTAGGATTAAAAGCCATCTTTTTATCTAAATCTTTAAAGTACAACCTTGCAATAAGCGGCCCATCATTCGTATACATATTAGTATGAGAAAAAACGTTCAAATACTTGGATGCTATTTCAAGTGTTTCTAAAAAACAGCCCACACTAATATATTTCCATTTTTCATAGGGATCCGACGCAATTAAACGAATACTCTGATCTAGATAAACTTCACAACTATCATCAGAAATTTTAAAAAGCCATGGTTGTGAATTAAGTGTCGAAGGTGCTAAACATGCGATGTCAAGAATTTCTAAAATCCTTGACTTTTTATCACAATTACATCGAGCTGTTTTTGTAAAAATAAGACACCTGCCCTTTAGTTTATATGTT
>CAZIOF010000057.1:0-11865 GCA_964540745.1 uncultured Candidatus Marinamargulisbacteria bacterium | reverse complement strand
GTCTGAATGGACATTTGATTGCTCATGTAGGGTTTTGTATAAGGGGATGGCGAAAATGGCCTCTATCTGATGTTTTTTTTTTTCTTTTTCTGTATATGCTAGTGAAATTGATTTGTAAGACTCTGTGATACTAAGGGTATTTTGTTTGTTGGTGATGAATCCAAATTTAACGGTCGAACTTACCCAACTATGAAAGGTGCCGCTTATAGCAAGCTTCATGTAATCGGCACATGTTTCTTTTGTGCAAGATCCATCACATCTTTCAACACCTTGTGCTAGTTTTAGGCACTCGAAAAGGCTATGTGATGGATAATCTAATAGTACGGGCATTTATTTCCTCTTTTTTTTATGCTGGATAAATTAATAGTAATAGATGGTACTGGATATTACCACCCCCCAAATTAAGCCTGTGGATAGTCTTGTTGATAACTTAAATGCAGTAATAGACGGATTTATTACCCCGATTTTATTCATACCGGCCGGCCCCAATGGTAATCAGAGTCCCTTCTTCGTAATTTAGATGGTAATGAGTGCCTCTTCTTTAGAAATAGATGTTTCTTGTGGATAACTTTAATTTTATCGTGGATAACTGACGTTCTGTTTGATTGAGGTCTTTGCTGTATTGGTTATATAGCGCTGTTTAGCGATTGAGCATAAGCTTATGTTAAGATGAGATAGTTATTTGTGAGTTTGATTATTGATGTGTTGGAGACTGAGATTCAACAAAATCGATGATCTTATATTCTAATGAGATATCGTATGCACGATTAATTTCTTGTAGGCATGTCGGGGATGTAACATTAACTTCGATCAGGTAATCGCCGATAATGTCGATGCCAACAAAATAGAGTCCTTCTTTGATGAGCTTTGGTTTTAGTGTTTGTATAATATCTTTGTCACGTTTTGTGATTGTTGTGGGGTACGCCTCTCTGCCTGTCATAAAATTGTGTCTATGATCATTGTGTTGTTGTACCCGTAATATAGCACCAAGGGGGTCGCCATTTAAGAGAAGGATTCGCTTATCTCCTTTGGAGGCTTCAGGGATGAAACTTTGTATGAGTGCGGGTCCCGTTTTGAGTACGGACTCAAAGATGACGGCCGCATTTGTATCATCCTTTTTTACCTTAAAGATGTGGGTTCCTCCATAGCCATCAAGGGGGTTGATAATGATGGTTTTGTGGGTATTGAGATAGGTTAGATACTCTTTTTTGGACTGTGTAATGAGTGTGTCAGGAACAATATCGTTGAACTGTGTCGTCCATATTTTTTCATTAACGTTCCTGATTCCTTGAGGGTTGTTGATGATGAATGGAGTTGTTGCTTTTTCTAATAGCCATGTGTGATTAAGATAGGTTGTGTCAAAAGGGGGATCTGTTCTTATAAATAGGGCGTCTACCTGGTCTTCGCAAAGTGTTAGGTTAGACTCTTTAATAATAAAAGGTTGTTTAGGGTTCTCTTGTGGGGTGACCTGTGAACAATGAAAGTAAAGTTTATTTGATTTATAACTAATACCTGTTTTAGGTAGGAAGTAAATACTATGTGCTCTTTTATGGGCACACATCATTATAGCGTAAGTGGTATCTTTTTCGTAATGAATCTCTTCAAGAGGGTCCATTAGAAATAAATAATTAGCCATAGGTGCGTGCCTTCATGGTTTCTTTTGCGGCTGCTATGCCAGCTAGTCTTCCTAGTACACGATAGAGAGTAAGATCACTATCATGAATAAGCTGGCTACTCAATTTAGGGGGTGAACTAAAAGGGTGCTGTATGGATGAGGTTTTCATTGTTTTAAATCGCATGCCTGTTGAATTAAGGTTATCACGATGTGACTTTTCACTATTATATCGATAAAACCCACCAATAAAATCGTTTTCAATCTTATAAATACAAATCTCTGAGGGATACTGGTCTATACTTTTATTGGAGGGGATGCCTTCTTGTAGTATAAATTGGCTATTGATTTGAGATCCTTTCCCTTTATGGAGTTTGTTTTTAAGTTTTCTATTTAAGGTTAGTATGGCTTCAGGTTTTTCAACGGCAATAACGCCCATGCCATAGGTGCCGGAATCTGCTTTTAAGATGAGATAGGGTTTTTCTTCAATCTTATGTTCTTGATACTTTTCTTGGATGTGGGTATAAAGACTGCAGGCTTGTTCATATAACGATTGTCTGTCTGAATCTAAATGGATGTCCATGGTGGATGTCTCTGTAAATAGACAAGAGAAAAACCAAGGGTCAACATCCAACAAATGGGAAAATTCATTTATGAGGTGTTTTGCGTGATTAAAATGAATGGACTTTTTTCGTTGGTACCAACCATTATGTTGCTCAGGATATATGGGTATATTTAACTGGTTTAGTTGAGGAATTTTTCCTTTTGATAGATCGTTGTTTAGGAAAATAAGATCGAATGCTAGGGATTTAACATGATGTTGTTGAATGAGGTTTTTTAGGGCATAGATGTGAATAGGTTGTCCGGTGGCAGTGAATAATTCCTGATCGTCGGTTTCATCAGGCATGGCAGGAAAGGTTGTAAAGCCAGCTTCTGTTAATAGGGTTTTTAAGATGCGAACATTTTCTAAGTACCAGGTATTTCGGCTATGATTTTCAATAATAAGTAAAATATGTTTACAATGAGGGACGCGTTTAATGAGTGCCTTATAGAGGAGCTTTGATGCATTTGTTAGTGATTGTTCTTCCAAATTATTAAATCCGGCAGGAAATAAGTTTGTATCAACTACGGCGGCTTTAAATCCGCTATCACGAATATCTAAAGATGTATAGAGAGGGATATCCAGCTCTTGTTCCTGTGTACATAGCCAGTCATTGACGATGTCGTATTGTTGACAGATCAGGTCTTTTATATTGAGACTTGTTAGCGTTCTAGTCATCCTATTTCCTTTTTCGAAAATTGCAATTGATAGAGTCTTTTATAGAATCCGTCTTGTTGAATAAGCTCGTCATGGGTTCCTGATTCTATTATTTCTCCGTCTTTTAACGCCAAAATCTTATCTGCTTTTTGGATGGTTGACAATCTATGAGCAATGACGATGACTGTTTTTTCCTTTAATAGGGATTGTATGGCCTTCTGAATGAGCTTTTCAGATAGGGAGTCAATGGAGGCGGTGGCTTCATCTAAAAGAAGGATTGGAGCATGACTGGCCATGGCTCTTGCAAGAGAAATGAGCTGTGCTTGTCCGACAGATAGTTGTTGTCCTTGTTGTTGTAAACGTGTCTCATACCCATTGGGTAATGATAGGATAATATCATGAGCTTGTGTTAATTTAGCCGCTTGAATAATGTCATCTTTAGAAATAGCGGGATTATTGAGACCAATATTAAAGTTCACTGTATCACTGAATAGATGGATGTCTTGAGTGACGGTTGCGATCTGTTCGCGTAAAGAGGTAGTTGTGAGTGTGGTGATATCGTGATTGTCAATCGTGATGGCGCCTGTATAGCCTGTATAGAGTCGTGTTAATAGTCGGGCTACTGTTGTTTTTCCTGATCCTGTAGGGCCTACAAGTGCAAGTACTTGTCCTGGTTTCACTGAAAATGAGAGGTCTTTTAAAATGGGTTTGTCTTCATGGCCAGGGTAAGCAAAGGAGATGTTCTTGAAGCATATGCTGCCTTGAACGGTTGTTAGCGATGTCTGTCCTGAGGAAATATGGTTGGATACGTTAAGGGTACCAAAGATTCGTTCAAGTGCTACTAACGCATGTTGTAATATGGCGAATTTGTTCGAGAGCTCTTTCAGGGGTTGAAAGAGACGGTTAATATATTCGATAAAGGCGACTAATAGGCCAATGGTTACCATGTCTTGATGGTACTGCCCCCAACCGTACCAAATCATAATGGCTACCATGATTGAACTTAAGGCTTCAATGAGAGAGTAGAGTAGGGCATCATAGGTGACGGACCCAATATTTGCAAGGCGGTATCGATTATTTGTGTGTTTGAATTGGGTTAAATTGCGTTCACGTCGTTCAAAGATTTGAATCATGTCGATACCGTTTAAATCTTCCTGTAGACGAGTATTTAATGTGGATAAATTGGATCTGATTTGTTGAAAATAATAACGTAGTTTCTTTCTAAAAAAATTACTTAGAAAGGCTAATGGCGGGATAACAAGCAAAGTGACGCCAGTTAAGGGTGGACTCAAAAGAAACATAAAGATGATAATTCCCACAAATGTTAACAGATCACCAATAAGTGTCACCAGTCCGCTTGAGAAACTTTCATTGAGCGCTTCCATGTCGGACGTTAATCGTGTTGTGACGCGCCCTAAAGGTGTTTTGTCAAAGTAACTGGATGAGAGATGAGTGACATGATCGAATAAGTCGGATCGAATGTCAGTAATGGTCTTTTGGCCAATGTATTGGAAAAGAAACGATTGCAGAGCACGACAAAAAAATTCTAAGAAAATACATAGTCCTAGCCATATGGTAAGGGTATATAATCCGGGTAGATCTCCTTTTAGGATAACATCATCAATACCTATTTTGATAATGACAGGTTGTACAAGGTGGCAGAGTGTAATGGTGGGAATTAAGGCAATCCCAATGCTAAGCGTGAACTTGTACTTGAGCAGATACTGCCAATACTGTTTGATGTAATTGAGGTCTTTAGTTATCATAGCGTTCTAAATGTTCTTCAAGTTGTTGATATTCCCAAGTATCTTTGTAGAGGCCTTCTTTTTGTATAAGGCTTGTATGTGTTCCATGATCAATGATAGCGCCTTTATCAAGGACTAAAATATGATCACAGTGCTCTAGGGCGCTAATCCGATTTGAAATGATAATGCTTGTGCAGTCAGGCTGGTGGGCGTGCAAGTTTCGGTTAATATGATGTTCAATTTCATGGTCCAGGGCGGATAGGACGTCATCAATAATGAGTAGTTTATGTTCTTTATAAAGCGCCCTTGCTAATGCGAGGCGCTTTTTTTGCCCGCCTGATAAAATGACACCTTTTTCGCCAATAAGTGTGTCATAGCTTTTAGAAAAGGCGTGGATGTCTTTTGTAAAACATGCGGTTTTTGCGGCTTGACGTATCTTTTCGGTTACAGTATCTGGTTGTTTTTCTGCGCTAAAGCTAATGGCGTCTGCAATTGTTTCAGAAAATAAATAGGGTGTTTGAGGGACGTAGGTTAGGTCCTTCCAAAATTGACCAATGGGGATATTTTCGATAGGAACATCATTGATGAAATAGGTGTGATGAGGTGCTTTTTCGAGACCGGATAATAGCTGTGCTAAAGTGCTTTTTCCACTACCAGTTGTACCAAATACACCACATTTTTTTCCGCTTTTTATGTGGAAGGAGAGGTTGTGTAGGACTGGTGTTTCTTTGTATGAAAAGGATAGGTTTTTAATGGTTAGATTAGGGGGCGTAGTGGTTTTATGGATTGGATTGAAAGGGGTGTCTGGATCGGGGTCTGGAATGATCTCTAATAGATCTTGAATACGTTTTAGTGAGACGCGACCACGTTGAATAATGTTAATGATCCAACCTAATGAGACCGTCGGCCAAATAATTTGTAGAACATAAGTGCTAAATGCCGTGAATTCCCCGATCGTTAATTGTCCCTCAATGATGAGTTTTCCACCTAAGACAAATAAAATAAGTTGACCCAAACTTCCGATAATGCCAATGACGGGAAAGATGCTTGAACGAACTTTTGCAAGTTTAATGCTATTGTCTAAGAAGTCTAGATTTTCTTTTTCAAAGAGGGTTTGTATGACACGTTCCATGCCGTAGTTTTTGACGATAACGATGCTGCCTAAATTTTCAACAATAAAATTGGTGAGTTTTCCTAATAAGAACTGATTTTTTCTAGTAAATGTATAAAGCAATTTTGTTAAGCCACGAACACAGATGAGTGATATGGGGATGGGGCATAATACCCAAAGTGTTAGTAGGGGGTTCATGCTTACCATTTGATAGATGACTAAGGTATAGGTAAGTGTTGTGTTTATAATATGGAGACATGCCAGGGCAACAAGCACTCGAAGACCTTGGATATCGTTGATAAGGCGAGACATGATATCCCCCACAGATTCGTTCCGAAAGAGTCTGGAGGGACATTTTAAGAGATGTGTGTAGAGATCATTACGGATGTTGAATTCAACATTACGTCCAGGAATAAAAAACATGACCCGAGATAAGGTTCGGAAGATTAACAGGGCAATAGCAAGGCCTATAAGTATGAGTAGTGTGTGTTGAATGGCATGAACATGATTTTGTTGCTGGACAAATTGATCAATGGCATTTCTAATTTGTAATGGGATTGAGACAAGAGCAATGTTGGTGAGGATAAGGCTGATGATTCCTATTACGTAGTAAGGCCAGTATTTACTAGGGTATTGTTTTATAAATTGCCACATGGGAATTATTATCTTTCTTCAAACTTTATGTAGGACTTATTATAGGGGGTATTAGCTAAAAAAAACATCTTTTTGAAGGATTATTTTCGTATGGTTTTTATGAGAAGTTCGTGTTTTTACTGACGTACTTGAGGCTTTTTTATTAATGGGGTCTGTAAAGACAGTTGTTCAGCATGATAATCTGTAATTAAGATGCGCTTGGTTTTAATTGTGTAAACTCTAAGGTGAGTTGTTGGAGCACTACAATAGGCATAGCCTTACAGTGTGTTAAGGCGTTTCCAGTAATGGCATAGCGGTGACGACGATATCGTTGATAGGCACGCTGAATATCCCTAACGGCTTTTGTTTTTTGTTCCTGTTGTGTTAATAGTCGTAGGGGCGGTTTTCTATTGAGTGGGCTAGCTAAAGGGTTAATTTGTGGCGTTGTCATGGCAATTGGGTTGTTTCAAATTGATCGAGGGATTTATTCGTTTTGCAGTTGTTCCAGGTAACGTATTGACGGTTTATAGATATGTATACATTTTTAGGTATTGTTTGGAGATAGGCAAGTGAATAGTCCAAATTGAAAAGACTATCTGAATTCCCAAATGTGTAGGGGATCATGGTGCTTGTTAAGCGGATGGTTTTATCCGTCACGTGTTCCGCGATGACTTTTTCTGTTTCTACCATGTTATCTGTCCCTTTGGTCATCATGATCGTGTTAGAGGTTGAATGACGGCACTGTTGTACGATCAGCACTCGTGTTGTATGCCTCATCGGGGTTCTATCCATCATCATTAATGCTCATATTTTTATGGGAAGTTGATATCGTTCCCGGGTTAGCATTCAAAGCGGGATTTATTTTGATATTTTTCCTATTTGATGACGTTGAAGTGCCCCTTGGTGCTGATGGTGTTTGCATGCTTGTACTCTCCCAAGTGCTAAATTACCTCGTATTTTTATCTAGAAATTTATTTAACTAGCTCGTTACCGATGTAGTGGTGGATTCATTTCATTTTTATATAATATAAATATACTTTTATAATAATTTGATTGAAAATCGTAAATATTGTTTTATTATTATTATAATTTCATATGGGTCAGGGGTAGATATATGTCGGTTATACCCAGTCGCTGTTGTCATGGGTATACGTAGGACAAATCACGGGTGTGCTTGACATATGACCCAAGTGTCTTGGGTGCTAAATTTTTGAAAAAGATTGGTTTTATGAAGTGACGGTGACGATGGTTGCCAATGCTCTTGCATATTGTGTGATAATGACCATGGGTAGTTCTGGTTTTTGTGAGCGTGCTTTATATTCATGGGGAGAATAGGGAAGGGGCGGGACGTAGCTAAATGGTGAGTCTGTATCTAATGCTTTTGTTGTCATGAGTAGCCTCCTGGTTGTTCTACTAGTTAATTATCGGTCTAAATAGCGTATTAATTTCATTTAAAAAGAAGCTGTAGCGTTATTAGATTCTTGATAAAAGAAGCTGTGGGCGTCTAATCTTTCCAATAGTTCTCTAGATCTAAGTTATATGTTGCTGAGATTACAAGAAACTGGAAATTGGTGAATAAATTATACAAACTTGTTCAATAATAGTGTGTTGAGTTATGTTTTTACGGCTATCATGTTCAGGTTAACGGATATCGTACTGTTTTAGCTTTCTGCAAAAGCTAGCATAGTACATCCCTAATTGTTTGGATGCTTTTAATTTATTGTTATTACAGGTTAAGAGCGTTTTTTTAATCAGCAGGGATTCCGTTTTTTCCACAGCCGCCTTTAAATGTAGTGAATAGGGGATATGTATGCCCTCTTTTTCTATTGGATCATGATGATTTAGTAATTGCAGGTCCTTGGGTTCAATAACGGTGTCGGCTAATAACGTGGCTCTTCTAATTGTATTCTTTAGTTCACGTACGTTGCCAGGCCATTCATATTCATGAAAAAGTTCTTTTGTTTGTTTAGAAAAATATTGTTCTTTCTGTCCATATTCCTGTAAAAAGTGTTCGGTGAGGCTATCAATATCTTTTTGCCGTTCTCTAAGAGGAGGAATGGTTATGATAAACTCTGTTAATCGGTGCCATAGGTCTTCTCTGAATAACCCTTTCTTGATAGCAGTAGGGATATCTGTATTGGTGGCAACAATGATTCTCGTATCGATTGATAATGTTTGGGTACTTCCAATCTTTCTAATTTGTTTGTCTTCTAGTACGCGTAATAGTCTTGCCTGAGCGGATAAGGAGAGATTTCCTATTTCGTCTAGAAAAAGTGTTCCTTTATCGGCAGTTTCAAATAAGCCACTTTTGGGTTGTTTTGCATCTGTGAATGCACCTTCAACATGACCAAAGAGTTCACTTTCAATAAGCTGTTCAGGAATAGCGCCACAATCAACAGGAATACATAGATTGTCTCGTCCACTTTTTTTGAGGATGTCCATGGCTATAAGTTCTTTCCCAACACCGCTCTCCCCTTGAATATAAACTGTATAGGGGGTTCTTGCTACTTTGTTTATCTGGTTCTGAATGTCTATCATGGGTTTACTTTTCCAAAGGGGGTTTGTTTGCTTTGGTGTTGAAATAATATTCTTAAGGCTCGTGTTTTCGTGTTTTAGGGTTTCTAACTGTAATGTTTTTCGGATAGTGGTAAGGAGTCGTGTGTTATCAATGGGCTTTGATTAATAATCGGTAGCGCCAAGTTGGATTGCCTTTACAGCCAATTCAATTTCAGAATGTCCTGTGATAAAGATTACAGGGACTACAGTTTTTGTTTGAATATAGGGGAGTAGATCAAAGCCACTTCCATCTTTAAGGTTTTGATCTAATAAGATGAGTTCTGGTTTTTTTGACTCTTTTAATAATGTAAGGGCTTCGGATTTAGAGGAGGCCTCAATAACGTTAAAGTGCTCTTTTATAAGGACTTTTTTTGTTATCCATCGGAAGGATTTGTTATCATCGATTATCATAATTGTAATCATAGGAGCTCTTTCTTTGCCATATCACTATTTACCAGGTGGAGATTGTATCATAATCATATACTATTGAGAATAAACCTGTATGTATGTCAATAGGTAGAGTAGGTGATGATTACCGATCGCTTAAAACATATTTAAACACCCCTTATCTCCTAGTCTAAATATTGAATTGTTAGGCCGTATTAATCATTAAGGAGATAATTAATTTCTATCTGTCTATTGTTCAGTTTGATAGGGGGCTTTCTTACGCAGAGATATCACCAAAAAGTAAAGAGGAGAATGATAAAATCTTTGAACAACATATTATTATTCTGGGTAAGCTAGGTAATCGATTTAAATCAGTATATAGCGAACTTCTTCTTTCTAGTATTAATCTTATGATAGCACTAATTATTGTCAAACATGGCTAAACGATCTATTCTAGTGGCCATTCTATAGATTAAAAGTGAGGATTGATGATGTTAGTCTTGTATCTTAAAGCGTTTCACGTGATTAGTATGGTTTGTTGGTTTTCAGGGTTGTTTTATGTCCCACGTTTGTTTATGTATCATGTGGAAGCGAACAGCCGTTCTGAGCAAGAACGTGATATTCTTCAAAAACAGCTTGAAACGATGCAACGGCGTCTTTGGTATGGTATCACCTGGCCAGCTATGATGTTAACTCTATTATTTGGGGTATGGTTGGCCCTTAGTTTAGGTGTTTATCGCGAAGGTTGGTTCCATTTTAAAATGCTTTTTGTTGTTCTTTTGGTCCTTTATCATTTTAGCTGTGGTCGGCTTCGTAAACGTTTGCTTAATAAGACAAATACATTGACAAGCTTTAAATTACGACTCTTTAATGAGATCCCCACACTTTTCTTGTTTGCCATTGTGTGTACCGTCTATTTGCGTGGTTTTTTCAGTGGGTTGTGGGGGATTATTGGATTAGGACTTCTTGCTATACTATTAGTAGTAGCCGTTGCCTTGTTTCGTCGCCGGTCTTTAAAACCCAATGCAAATGGTTAGTCAACAGTCTCCAGCCCAATCTATTGGAAACCTTCTTTTTACGATCGTATTACCAACTATTATACTGATTAAATTTTCGTCAGCATTAGGGATTTGGATGGCATTTTTATTAGCGTTATCGCTACCGCTTTGTTATGGGTTAGGATCTCTTGTTGTTGCAAAAAAAGTATCTGGCTTTGCCATTCTTGGAATTATTAATGTTTGTTTGACGGGTGGCGTAGGCCTTTTAAGGTTGGACCCAGAATGGTTAGCCTTTAAGGAGGCTTTTTTTCCATTTGTTATTGGTATTGTTACGATTCTTTATACCTATTTTAAGGGGTCTTTTTTTCTTCCTTTTTTAAAACAACTTTTGGATTATGATCGTATTGAGAAGGCCTTGGCTGAGCAAGATAATACATCGCTATTTGATTCAATGGTATTACGATTTTCTTATTGGGTGAGCATGTCCTTCTTCCTCTCAGCTATTCTAAATTATATGTTAGCCAAACATATTGTGGTGAGTGATCCAGGGACTATCAATTTTAATCAAGAATTGGGCCGAATGACAGCGTTAAGTTTCCCTGTCATTGCACTTCCAATGACTATTCTATTAGCGGTATTACTGTGGCGACTGTTTACGCAGCTCCATCGGTTGACCGGCATTCCTTTTGAGGAATTCTTTCCTTCAGTTCCGAAAGGGAAGTCCTAGAGCTTTTTTTTAGTATGCTAAGGATCTGCTTGTTTGCTTTTGGAAATGGATAGTTATCTAATTCATTGAGAGATACCCATCGGCAGGATTGGGAATGGTTAGGACGTGCTGTTCCTTTTTGATAGTTGCAGTGGTATGCATGAAGAGTGATTTTAAAGTGAGAATAGGTCTGTTTAACGGTACAGCAGTGTGCACCTATATGAACGTCCAACGATGTTTCTTCTTTAATTTCTCGTTTAATGGTATCGATAATGGTTTCTTTTTGTTCTTGTTTTCCACCAGGAAATTCCCATAGTCCGCCCAGCATCTGATTGTTGTGACGTTGTGCAATCAAGAGGGTGTTGTCTTTCCAGATCAACCCAACACCGATCTGATAGTGGGGAATAGGCGCTTTTTTGGATTTGTAAGGGATAGTATTGGTTTTATCTAATAAGCTTGCTTTGCACTCAGGCTTTAGAGGACATTGGGAACAATGTGGTTGTTTAGGTTTACATACCAAGGCGCCGCACTCCATAAGTCCTTGATTAAAGTCGGAGGGGTTTACAGTCTGAATAATCGGGCTTAAGTACTCAAAAATATCTGTTCTAACTTTAGGTTGCCGAATGTCATCGGTAATACCTAGATATCGGGTGATGACGCGCAAGACATTTCCGTCAACTACAGGGACAGTATGTCCAAAGGCAATACTTGTGATGGCGGCTGCACAATAGGGGCCTATTCCTGGTAGTGTTTGTAGCTCTTTGTAGGATGAGGGTAAGGCCCCATTGTGTTGTGTGATAACCTGTTGAGCAGCATGGTGGAGATTGCGTGCACGGGAGTAATAGCCAAGGCCTTCCCA
>CAZIOF010000056.1:0-6199 GCA_964540745.1 uncultured Candidatus Marinamargulisbacteria bacterium | reverse complement strand
GGTGTTGACATCTATATTCACACGGAGTCCTATAACAGCGGTGCCATTATTAGGAACACTATCGAGTTCAAAATCACCAATATTGAGATCTTTAGCTTCAACAGTGGTGTTATGAGCATTTAACGCAAGATTTCTCTTGTCGGGGTCATTTCCGATGTTAGTCCAATCCGGATGCTTTCTAAAGGTAATGTCATAGGCGGAGATATCGGTTGTATTATAATCAATGCCCACCGTCAGTGTGGATTCCTGAAGCGAGAAAGCAGCTTTTGGCTTAATGCTGCTGGTTACTGTAAATGCACTATAAACAGCCTCATTTGATGGCGGCCATATACGGTCGTTAGCGCCATAATCTAAATTCAATTCACCGTCATCATTAAAGGGAATATCTTCTAAGATATTTTGGCTAGCAATATAGAGGCTGGGTGTTTCTAGGGTACCAATATCTACAGCTTTAACAGCTGTGTTAGCGTTAGTTGTACTCACAATCAAACCACGCTTCCAGGCAACAAGGGTTTCATCTCGTGTAAGAAGCGAGTGGTCTCTAGGGGCTAGAATTTCCTTATCAAGATTGAATCCTTCTGCATCTAAATCGTAAATCCATAGGTTTGTCAGGTAGGGGCTTCTATCAGCTCGAAAGGTCACGTCTTGGTTAATAGCGCCCACATGTACTGTTTCGGGGGGACCTTCTGTATACTCATACAGACTTCCCGTATTACTAGGGGGAACATAACGGTCTTCAACACTGGTTACCATGAGGTCAATATTTTCGCTAATAGAACCGATTCCCACCTGTCCATCTTTATCAATCATGAATATTGGTGTAAGAGAGATCGGGGCGATGTCAGGTATATGAAGGAACTTATTCCCAGCTTTGTAATCATACGGAGATTTGCTATCTAAGGCAAATAATTGATTTGTCCCATTCCCACGAATAGTCAAACGGGCTTGAGGTTGCGTGGTGCCAATACCTAGAACTCCAGGAACAGTGGTATTCTCTGTTCCCGTAAGTGTCATAACTGTACCAAGTGTTTGTTCAGAAAAGACTAAGTTTTCAGTAGCTGTCCAACGGATAGCGTGGTTTTTCTCTTCTGTATTATCCCAAATAGGGGTTAATGCAATGGCCGCATTTGTGCTTGAAATAGCGGCGAATCCGCCTTCACGATGGATGTCTGTATATTCTTTGTAATCTAAAATATACTTAGTTAATGCATTATTAGTTACCCCACTCTGACGTGACACAATCGCGTTACGAACAATCAAATTTGATGAGGTCTTTACAGGGTTTTTTAGATTTGCATTAAGAGCAGCTAGGTCCCCCCCTTCAGAAGGGCTCATAAGTAGACGATTCTTTGTGACGGCAAAAAGAGCTTTATTATTCGAAAAATCCATCCTAAAATGCGTTAAATGCGTTTCTTCAGTTGTATTGAGTGTGACATGCTGGACGTGGATACGTGCTAAAGGGGTATCCGAATCTGATTCCGGATGTTGTGATAATAGGCCGATGGACCCGTCATTGGTGATGATAAAATTATCGCCAGCCTTAATAAAAGGGGTTGTTTCATCCAGTTTTTTTAGATGTAGTGTCGCGAATGGGGTCTCTACATTAAGACCAACGCCTATATTCTTAGAAACCGTTAATAGCGGCGTATCAGAGGCGTTTGCTACACGAAGCGATAAGGTGTCATCATTGCCTACAATGCCTAAGCTTGTGTCGGATTCCCCTGTAATATTTGAGGTGTTAACGCCCACAAAAAGGGTGTTGGCAGACACAACAAGGGCATAAGGCGTGGCATTTGCACTCACTATCAATGAGGCGGTAGGCGCTCGGTTTGTTATCTCACTTTCAAGATTGTCCAATGCAATAGGCTGAATATGAAGGTTTGAAGAGGGTAGCGCTGTTCCAGCCCCAACAAAGCCACCGTTAAAGAGACCAGCATAGCCTTTGGCACGGATCTTATCCCCGTTAGGCGCATAATAGTTATGAGGTAGCTTACTTAAGTCTGATCGTAGACCCACAAAGGTTTGTCCTTCTACGGCACCAGTGCTTAAGTTAGAGACCCCATTTAAGTCTAGATCTAATCCATAAAAGGTTTTTGGGGTACCTGGATTAACGGTACGAGGACCAAAGGTCATGTGAAGATCCTGTTGAGTGAAGTCGCCTGTAAGCGTATCGGTAATCATAGAGAGTAGTTTAAGCCCCTGACCATTAGCGCTTCGTGTCACAAAATCCATTGTGAAATTATGACTAACAGAAGCCTGACCGTCGATGGTGATATCACTAGAGCTATAGAGAAGGCTTGACGAACTGAACGCATTTTCAATAGTATCATCAAAGAAAACAATTGCTTTATTGATAAGGTCAGTGCCAAGGCTTTGAGACATGCTCTTTCTTTTAATTTCGTTATCTTGTACATACTTAATATTAAGATCATCCAAAGAAGGATTATTTGTTTCTTTTCGGTAGACTGCAATGATGTCTGTTTCGTTTATGTTTAAAGGAATAATCCCATCCGTATCATCATCAACATTGATATTCCCAAACCGGACGCCTTCCACTAGTTTAAGGGTCCCATTAATGGTAACAGCGAGGGTATCATTATCAAATAAGACGTCAGACTCTATAACCATGTCGGTTTCCAAATCCCCTCGTATAGTTAGGTTAGGGATGCTACCCATATTAAGGGTATTAATCGTTGCATCGCCACTGATTAACGCCTTTCCATTGACCCATAATCTTACGTCTTTGGAATGAGGTTGATCACCTTTAATCCAAGCAGAAAATTCGTCGAGAACATTAGCGGTATTAACGGCAAGAAAATTCATGGTAGCGACTGATGTTGCGGCCGCGGCTTTTATTAAACCTAAGTTATTACCACTGACCCTATTTTCAAGAACAGAAGGAACATTGGCTATAATAAGGGCATTGTCGATATCAAGGGTCTCAAAATAGACGTTATTAAATGTACCGAGTAGTACGTTCATTGATGCTACGTACCCTTCTGGAATACTGCCTACATCAAACCCTATGGGAAGACAACCCTCTTGTTGAACCCCAGTTGTATCTGTCCATAGTTTAGTCAACGTGACGGCGGTCCCGTCTGTTATTATTGGGTCAGAGATAACTAAACGACAGGTATTTGCATCAAGGTCATCTAAGTTATCTATAGTTGCTGGATCGTTCCAACCTGGAGGATTGATGTAACTACCTGAACTAAACTTAACGATTTCAAATTTATTTGTAGTCATATTTTCAGAGATAATATACTCGCCACCATCATCACCACGATAGCGTTGGCTACCCACGTAATCTTGAGCGCCACTATCTGCTGAATTAGAGCCGGCGGCACTATAAACAAGCGTTTCTCCCACCGTATCAAAATTTATGGCACGTGCCCTTAAAGTCCCATTAACCTCAAGAGGAACAGTAGGGGTATCTGTATTGATACCCACGTTTCCACCATAAAACCGGGCTGCAGTGGCAGGTTTATAGCCATTCCAGATGGTACCTGTTTGTGTTGGTGTTGGCCCATAACTGATAAAATCTGGGTCATTGGTGTCTGTTATAAGGCCAGTTTGTTTCGTATCTGTTACGTCTACATAGAGACCGGTCACCTGTGCATTGCTAGCCTGATCTGTGTTTGCAACTAAACCTGACGTGTCGATAGACATTCCTCTAATAGTTCGAATCGTACTATCTAGTGCACCAAAGAGATTTTTATCAGACTGAGATTTGAAATCGATATCTAAACCAGTGATATTACGGTTGATATTATTAGGATCGGTGTTGGCCGCATCTTTAAATAGGATGTTAGAGATATACTGATTTTGACTAGTGGTAATAGAAGCGTCAATTTTTTGAACAGTGTTAAGAAGCCCACTAGGCGACTCAGTGCCAATCCCAACCCCGCCAGCGGCCGGTACAACAAGTTTGTTATTGGCAATATTAAACCGAGTGTCCGGTGTCAGGACAACATTAAGAGTCCCTGCACTGAGGCCAGGAACTTGGATAGGATCGGCAAACTTAATTCCGGCGCTAGATAATTGAGACGTATCACTTGTTTGGAACCCAACCTTTCCATTATTCTGGACCCAGAATAACGTACTTCCGTTTGAATCTACGAGATGAAGCGCCGCTTTATTTGGATCAGTAGATTGAGACTTAACAACTAAATTAGTGGCTGTTGAGCCGGTCAATGTCCCAATACGGACATTTCCAGATCCGCTAATGGCCATAGCAACCGAGCTTGCTGTGTCTAGAAGAAGAGCATAGTTTTTTGTAACACTTTCAATATGTACTAATTCATTGGGTGTAACAAGATTCTTTCGTCCAATAAAGACGGTTCCGCCTCTAAAAATAGCGGGGTACTTATAACCAAGTTGATGTTCACCTGTACCGGTTTGCCATTGTTCTTTTAAGTTAGACAGATTGACTTGAAGGCCATAAAAATTATCTGGATCAGCGCTCGAAGCTAAGGTATGAGTGCCAGGTTGAAGACCAATATAAAGGCCATTGCGTGTCACAGCAGAGGCATCAGAGTTTGTATTCCCAAAACCGAGGGAAATATGTTGAATAGGGTCAACATTCTGAGCCGTGGCATTAATGGTGTTGACGATAGCAAACGATGCAAGATTGCCTGGATCAGTAGTTTCTCCTAAACCTATGTTATGGGTCCCAACACGAAGTGTATGGTCATTCAGGGTAGCATTCTCAGTGACATAATATAAGAATGCGTCACCATTCCAGGTGCCTGTATTATCCCAAAAAGGGAGGACGGTTGAATCAAGCGTCATGGTTTCGGCCACATTTCCAGACGTAACACTTGCTGTCGTCCCTTTTGTAATAAGCGCATATTTAAGTTTAGTATCATCCACATATAGAACCCCATGATCCGTATCTGGTATTGGTACTGTACTCCCTGATGCGTGTGTTAATAAACCTAAGTGATCGGTAATGAAGAGGCTCTCTGATATGTTGGTGCTCGCTATAATATTAAGGGTAGATACATTCATTAATAGAGGTTGTGTGCTTTCAACACGTGAGACTGTAACTGGATATTCAGATCGAAGTGTTGTGAATCGAGCATCCCCATTTACGAAAAGTTTTTTATTGGCTTCATCAGTTCCAATGGCCAGATTCCCATCATCAGTGAAACGTATCCGTTCTTGAGAGACACCATCAGTGTCGGTGGTAATGAACGTGAGTACAGAACCTGTGACGCGGCGATCTTCCATGTCCCGAGTCATAGGCGTTTGTGAACTTGGGTTAGTATCAAAATAATTAGTAAAAAGGTCCTCTTCCGATGGTTGTGCACTTCCTAGAATGACTGTGTTTGTTGGATTCTCAATAACATATTTCCATCTATTAATCCCGGTTTCGCTAGGGTCCTCAAAATACATATGTACCCCTGGGTTAGTACCAGGGGTTGGGTGCGTCATAATTTTGGCTCCAGCTAATGATACGCCATTATATTGTGCACTCCCCGAATATGTCACATGAAATGGCTGCATATTATAGGTAGCTACAGCAGCAAGCCCCACCCCACGATTCTGATCCTGATCGAGCGTGATATCTTCAACGGCGCCCGGTATTAAATATAATCCAACGGTGGACGCGTTGGCCGTACTATTTTGAATTCTTAGGGTTGCCCAGGTTTGGTTATCCGCTGGAGAATAAGTAGCCTTAGGGATGTCACGAATATTAACCAAATAGGCATTTTCTGTGGCATTAATACCAACGGTCTCATCATAGAGTAAGGTGTCATTAATATTGATACGACGTGTCATTATATTATCAGAGACGAGCAAGGCATTTCCTGAAACAGGCAAATCTAGAATAACAGGCATAAGGTGCTCAGGGGTTCCGGTATAAAGGTTTTGAAAGTTACCTGTGGGGACAGTGAGTGTATTAGTGAGTACATTTTCGGTGACATGGACAGACCCATTAACAGTTACAGATGAAGAGATAAGCGCAAGTTCCTCTACGATATGTGTAAGTGTAGGGAGATTGAGAGACTCAGTAATACTAATGGACTGTTGGGTAAGTTCAGCAACCTCTAAATCAGATATAGTGGCTTGTTCAATAGTAGCCGAAGTCGCAATTAAATTATTAAATGACGAAATGTTTTGAACAGTCGTAAAAGTTGCAGGGGTTATAGCCGATCCACGAAGGATTCCCTTCAGATCAAGGAGGTAAGGGGAT
>CAZIOF010000055.1:0-4278 GCA_964540745.1 uncultured Candidatus Marinamargulisbacteria bacterium | reverse complement strand
AGATGCCTGGAGTGGTTGATTTTTGAAAATTGTTTACCACGTCTTGTCGGTTTTTTCCGGAAATGCTGCCATCGATTCGAAAGGTTTCGATATGTTCTTGTTTGAGCCAAGTTTCGAAGATATTTAACATCCCTGTGAATTGAGAGAAGAAAACAATCTTATGCCCTTCAGAGATTAGTTCGGTTACTTTTTCTTTAACTAAGTCAAATTTGGATGACGGCATGGGAAGCGTGAGTTCTTTGAGTAGTTCAGGATGAATGCAAACTTGTCTTAATTTGAGTAATGATGTTAGGACGTGCATACGTTCTTTTTGGCCAGACATGTTCTTTACACCCTGTTTTGCGGCAGTTAGTATGGTTTTGTACAAGACCTCTTGTTCTTTGCTGAGTGCCGTTTTCAAGATAATTTCAGTTTTTTCAGGAAGGCTGTCTAATACATTTTGTTTTAGACGACGAAGTACAAAAGGGCTAATCTTTGTCTTGAAAGAGGTTAATGAACTTGATTTTACAAGTGTCTCAAAGCTTCGTTGGCTTCCTAATAAATCAGGTAGAATAAAATCAAATAGGTTCCAGAGATCACTTAGATGATTTTCGATAGGAGTACCAGTCATCAAACATTTGAAAGGTGCGTGTAAACACTTGATGGCTTTTGATAATTGGGATTGAGGGTTTTTCATGTATTGTGCTTCATCCACAAAGATGGCTTTGACGGGTATTGAGGAGAGCCATTCAATATCATTTTTTAGGATTCCAAAAGAGGTGATAATGAATTCATACTTGAGTAGATGTTTGATGTGTTGATGTCGTTTTCCACCTGCGTAAACTAAGGTTTTGGCTGAAGGTAAGAATGCTTTTATTTCTTGCTGCCAATTGAAGATAACATTTGTTGGCCCTACGACTAGAACAGGACCTTCAGATTCCATTTGTGAACAAAATGCAATGGTTTGGACTGTTTTTCCAAGCCCCATGTCATCAGCCAGGATGCCCCCAAAACCATTGTTTTGTAGAAATTTCATCCAACGAAGCCCAGCTTCTTGGTAGTCACGTAGTGTCCCAGAGAATGAAGCGTCAGGTGTACATGTAATTGCTTCTGATGGTTTTTTTAATGAGCGGATAAGGTCGTGGGTTGAGGCTTGGCTACTATGGGTGTTTGTCGAGCTAATGAGACCTATAATGGATCGCTTATCATATTTTTGATTGATTTTAAACGCACCTTCATCGCCTAGGAAGGTTAATTCTTTAACAGATTTTTCGGATAGTTTTACATAGCCACTCTTTGTTTTTAGATAGCCATTATCTTGTTGGACGATGAGACGTGCAATTTCTTGTAGTGAAAATGCTTGACCATCAATCTCACAATTGGGTTCAAAATAGAACCAATCAGTGTCAGAGTCTGTATTTGAATTAACATTAAATTCTAGTTCAATTTCCTCTGGTGCTATATTAAATTCAGGAACGTCTGAAGAGACGAGCCAATTTCGTTCGATGAGTTTGGGGACAAGCACTTTCATGAATGTTTGGATATCACCAGGGCTTTGAAGAAGAAAGGGGAGTTGATGTTCTTCAAACAGTGTCATTAAATCAGTTTGATAGATAGACTCTAGCTTTGATGATCGTATATAACGTCTTCCTTTTTTTCGTTCCTCAACAATTGTTTTGGTGTACTCTGGGGTAATAATTCGTTTTCCATACTGATAGGATAATTTGGGTGTCAGTATGGGTTCTTCATAGGTAATATTGAGAACGGGTATAGGTTCTGTCGGTTGCGGAATCAAACTTTTAAAATCAGCAAAAATTCGCCATACAATCGCTTTTTTATGTGGGTTGTAGACAGTGTTAATAAATTGATCAACTTCATTTTTAGAGAAAATTTGTGTAGGGGTATCTAAAAATCGACACATAAAATCTTCAAAGGATGCGGATATTCTATCGGATAGTCGTCCTTGGCAAAAGATAATTCGTTTTTTGTTGTGTGCAAAGGATTGCCATGCTAAAGGGTCTGCCATCCACTGGTCATGGTTCTCAAATTTACAGATTAAGTCCTTTTGGTGTTGAGAGACGGTAATATGAATGGGTAGGGGTTTATTATAGGTAATGAGTTTTTTCTTGGATCTATATTTCCAATGTACTGGGATGTTTTGCTCTTTTGCTTTCTCAAAGAACATGTGTATTTCTTTTTCAGATTTAATCGCAAATCGCGGTTGATTCTGAATGTTTATTCGTTTAATTAATTTTGCGAGTGTATAACAAAAGTCGGCATCTTTACTGTCGAGAGAGTCTTGCTCCTGATAAAGAAATTGTAAAAAAGCAGCCAAACTGAGATCGAGTTTAGTGTGGTCTCGCATGACCTGAATCTCAAGAACAAGTTGGTTATCATCAGAAAAAATATACTCAATAGTTGTTGTTAAACGCGTCATAACCATTCCACTCATAGAACAGAGAGTATACCAGAGCCTGGACAAGTATAAAATAGGGAATCATGTTTTGATGTTGTTTTAGAGCTGAGGTGTGTCATTGAAATAGATCTTTTCTTTCGTATAGATATCCGATATTATTGTCTCGAATTTTATGCTATAAAACTATTTAGGTCAGGATAGATATGTCGAAATCAGTAATGATTATTGGAGCTGGGGCTGCGGGAAGTGTTGTGGTGAAGAAGTGTTATGCTCATCCACAAGCCTTTTCATCGATTTCCTTGGCTAGTCGTTCGTTTTCTAAATGCGAGGCACTCAATGACTGTTGTGATGGTGCACTATCGATTTCTCAGATCGATGCTGATGATACGTCGTCTCTAATCTTTCTTTTAAAAAAGGAAAATCCTTATCTCGTTATTAATATGGCCTTACCTTATCAGGATCTCAGTATTATGGATGCTTGTTTAGAGACAGGTACTCACTACATGGATACGGCGAATTATGAGGCTAAAGATGATCCTAAATTTTGTTATAAATGGCAATGGGATTATCATGAGCGTTTTAAGAAAAAAGGGTTAATGGCGTTGTTAGGTTGTGGGTTTGATCCTGGCGTGACGAATGTGTTTACGTCCTATGCACAGAAAGAATTATTTGATGAGATTCATACTTTAGATATTTTGGATTGTAATGCGGGCGATCATGGCCATCCTTTTGCAACCAATTTTAATCCCGAAATTAATATCAGAGAAATTACACAGCGTGGACGATATTATAAGGATGGGGCATGGCTTGAAACGGCGCCTCTTTCAGAGCACCGATTCTTTGATTTTCCTGAGATTGGTGAACGTAAGGCCTATTTGTTATATCATGAAGAACTGGAATCATTGGTCAAACATATTCCAACTCTTAAACAGGCACGGTTCTGGATGACCTTTTCTGATGAGTATTTAACCCATCTACGGGTTTTAGAAAATGTAGGGATGACGGGTATTAAACCGGTTTCTTTTGAGGGTAAATCGATTATCCCTTTACAATTTTTAAAAACACTTTTGCCGGACCCCTCTTCCTTAGCAGCAGGCTATACGGGTAAAACATGCATAGGGTGCTTAATAGAAGGGGTAAAGGATAATCGTCCTAAAACGGTCTTTATTTATAACGTGTGTGATCATCAAGACGCTTATCGTGATGTTCAATCTCAAGCAGTGTCATATACAACGGGTGTTCCTGCTATGGTGGGTGCAACCCTTATTTGTAATCAGATATGGCAAGGACGTGGCGTATTTAATGTGGAGGAAATGGATCCCAAACCCTTTTTGGATCATCTTTCTCAGAATGGATTGACATGGTACATAAAGACGTTGTCTTAGAGTGTTTGCATCAGATTCCAACGCCCTCGTATATTTGTGATGAAGCACAGATTGAGGAGAATGCGAAAATCTTGGGTCGTATTAAGGCTAAGACGGGCTGTAAGGTCCTTTTAGCACTTAAGGCGTTTTCCATGTACCGCTTATTTCCGGTTCTTAGAAATTATTTATCGGGTATTACGGCCAGTTCGTTTAATGAAGCTAAGATGGGGTATGAAGAATTTAAAAAAGAGGTTCATGTCTATTCACCGGGTTATCGTGATCATGAAATAGAGTCATTGTTATCGATTAGTAATGCAATCGTTTTTAATTCTTTTTCCCAATGGGTGCGTTATAGAGATAAAGTACGTTATCATCCGAGACAAGTTGATATTGGGATACGTCTTAATCCTGAGCATTCTGAAGTTGATGTCCCTATTTATGACAATTGTAGCGATTTTTCAAGATTAGGTGTGACAAGAGAACCATATTTATCGGACAAATTGGAGGGGGTTGCTGGCT
>CAZIOF010000054.1:0-6911 GCA_964540745.1 uncultured Candidatus Marinamargulisbacteria bacterium | reverse complement strand
CTGCTAGCAACGTTGTGAAATATGCATCTAGAATGGTTAAGAACGCCCTCTTAAAGCCATGGGAAATTGCACTTAAAACACTATGTCCAGATTATCGTTCCTCTTTTATTCGTTCAAAAATAATGACATTAGCATCCACGGCCATTCCTAACGTGAGAATAAGGCCTGCAATTCCAGGTAACGTTAGTGTCGCACCAAACAGTTTTAGGCATGCGATAGTTAAGCCAACATATAACACTAAAGCAACTGAGGCAACCGCCCCAGGAATCTGATAAAATAAAATCATAAAAAGACATACGCCAATAAAGGCAACAATTCCCGCCTTTTTACTTTTTTCGATGGAATCTCTACCTAATGTTGGGCCCACAGTTTTATTTGATACAATTTCAACTGGAATTGGTAATGCCCCTGCTTTTAATTTAATGACGAGGTCTCGTGTTTCAGCAAGTGTAAAACTACCTGAGATGACTGCTTTGCCACCAGCAATCTTTTCTTTAATATTTGGCGCTGAGATAATGGTGCCATCCAACAAAATAGCAAGCGGCTTTCCAGCCCATCTAGCGGTAACCGACGCAAACTTTTTGGAGCCTTCTGGTTTGAATTCGATATTGACAATGGATCGTCCCATTTGATCGGAACCTGGGAATGCTGTTTCTAAGTCAGAGCCAGTCAATACGGTTTTCTTTAGAACAATGGGAGTTTCTCGAACAATTCGTCCTTGAAGATCCTTTTCTATATAATTGCTGATACGGGCATTCTTGCCCACGAGTATATCCAACTTCTCTTTTGGTAACGATAAAGCCTCTTTAGGTAGCCACTCGGCTTCAACAAATTCCATTAATGCCGTTTCACCAATAAGTTTAATGGCTCTATCAGGGTCTCTGATTCCAGGCAATTCGACAGTAATCTGATTTTTCCCCTTTCGTTGAATAAGGGGTTCAGATACACCTAATGCGTCAACACGATTACGAATAACGGCCAATGTTCCTAACACGGCTTGGTTGTCAAGTTCCATGTCAGGAGGTGGTGTAGCCTCCAATATCAGTCGAGTCCCCCCCTGCAAATCTAGTCCAAGATTAATGGGGTACTCCCAAAGAATAAACGCAGTGAGGGCAATTACTGCGCATAAAAATGTAAACTTTACTTCTTTTCGTTTGAACATATCATCCACCTGAGAATAGTGAGCATCATTATAGCAACGGCTAAGGTTGTCTGTCTATTTGCCATTATGTGTTATTTGTCTCTCATATGTGGGAAAAAAAGAACATCCCGTATAGAGGCTTCATTACAAAGTAACATCACAATTCTATCAATCCCAATACCAAGGCCGCCGGTAGGCGGTAATCCATATTTTAAGGCCTCAATATAGTCATTATCCATTTCATGGGCATCTTCACATCCAGCTTCTTTTTGTTTTAATTGTTCATCGAAACGTTCTTTTTGATCAATAGGGTCAGTTAACTCTGAAAATGCATTTGCAAGTTCCATGGTGTTTACAATGAGCTCAAAGCGCTCAACCATTTCTGGCTTATCTCGATGTTTCTTAGCTAGAGGGGACGTTTCCCAAGGATAGTCAGTAATAAATGTCGGTTGAATAAGATGGTGTTCAACAGCCTTATCATAGATATAGTTTATAACTTGACCTCTAAGGGGTTTTTGACTGGTATCCAAACCAAGTTGCTTAGCTTCTTGTCTTAGATAATCGTCATCGCCATTAATATCAACATTGGCATAGGTCTTAAGCGCATCCTCTAACGTTAGTCGTTTAAAAGGAGGCTCAAAATTCAGAGTTTTATCTTGGTACTCTAACGTGTAGGACCCATGCAGTGACTTTACTAAACGAGATAATAGAGTTTCAGTTAATACCATCATATCATTATAATCCACATATGCTTGATAAAGTTCCAATAATGTATATTCTGGATTATGTTTAAACGACACACCTTCGTTTCGAAAGACACGTCCAATTTCAAAGATCTTTTCAAATCCGCCAACAACAAGTCTTTTTAGATGAAGTTCGAGGGCAATTCGCAAATAGAGATCTTGATCAAGCTCATTGTGATGTGTTGAAAATGGCTTTGCAGCAGCCCCCCCATAAATATTATGAAGTACGGGGGTTTCAACTTCCATAAATCCGTCTTGATGGAGGAAATCACGAATAAATTTAATAATATGAGATCGCCTTTTAAAGGTTTCGCGAACAGAGGTATTTGCAATAAGATCCACATATCGTTGTCTATAACGGAGTTCCTTGTTTTGTAGGCCATGATACTTTTCGGGGAGCGGTAGTAACGCCTTTGATAAAAGTGTATAACGGGTAACTTTAATAGAAAGTTCACCCTTTTTTGTTCGAAAAGGGACGCCTTCAAGCCCTATAATATCACCAATATCTAAATTCAAGAGGGACTTATAGTCCTCATCCCCCATAAGATTGATAGCTGCGTAATATTGGAGTTTATTTGTTTCATCTAAGAGGTTTCCAAAAGAGGCTTTCCCATGCCCTCTTTTTGCAATTATACGGCCTGCTATGGAGATAGCATCATTATTTTCGTCACCTATTTCTAGTGTTCCGTAGATATCATGTATCTGTTGGATAGTATGTGACTTTTTGTAAGCGTAAGCATAAGGTTTTTTCCCCTGCTGATGTAATTCATTTACCTTGTGTAGCCGGGCCTGTTCTTCTGTTAAATTTTCTGTTACCGTACCATCCATTAAGGCTATCCTTCCTAATTATCATTGTCATAGCGATTTTATGACAACACTTAAAGTGTCACCAGTATACGAAAGTCCTGAATAATGGACAACAAATCAATTATGTCCACACCATACAACGAAAATGATTTAATGGGAGGCTTGCATCATGTCAGAAATTGCAGCACCCTCATCGTCGTAGATTTTCATTTTTGAAGACATCTTTGTAATATCTAAAACCCGTCTTACATCCTTCGTGGGTGATAGAAGTGCAAGGTTCCCATTATTTTGAGCAGCTTTTTTGTGGCCCTCAAATAAAGCCCATAACCCAGATGAGTCAATATAGCTAATATTAGTCATGTCAAGAAGAACTTGAATATTTCCTTCTTCAAATAAACTATTAATGATGTTGATAAATTGACTTTGATTTTCAATGTCTAACTCAATAGAACCCGATAGTTCTTTAGAGTCTTCATTGTAGTCAATTCCGATTTCTAACTTTAAAATGTTATCCTCGACCATTGTTTTAAGGATTTCCATGTTTACCTCCTTTGATGAATTTTGTCATTAATAACTCTGTTCCAACTCTTGCTGTACGATTATATTCTACCTTATCCATAACAGTTTTAATAAGAAACACCCCTAACCCCGAACCTTCCAATTCTTCAAGATGTGGAGCCCCCTTAATAGACTTTGAACTAATGCCAGGACCGAAGTCCTTTATGATAACCTCCAAGCGATCATGATATTGGTTAAACGTAAATATTATATCGCCATTTTCATTTCCGTAGTAGGCATGTTCAATTACATTAGCATGAGCTTCATTAATTGCTAGTTTTAAATTGAAAATATCAGAGGGTTCAAACCCCATGGTGGTTGTTAACGAGTCAACTTCTTGCCGAATACGTTTAATATATTTTTTTGAACTGGTGACGCGTATTTCTTTAACTTTAAAAGGCGTGGTGACATGGTTAGTTCTTTTTGTATCATCTACTTTTAGAGTGAGTAGGGTTAAATCATCGTGTTGAACAATAGTTTTTTTAGTTGTTTTACTATAGATGTGGTTTGCAATGTCAGAAGCATTAGCTGTCTTCTTTTCATGGGCAAGGGAAATAAGATGGTCGCAGCCAAGGGGAATCCCTTTGTGATCACGAGCCTCAATAATTCCGTCTGTAAATAATAGTAATATGTCATGATTGTTAAGATGAATCTGCTTTTCTTCATAGGCCGTATCTACAAACCCACCAAGAGGAAAGCCATCAGTATCTAATTGGATAGTTTTATTTTTTTGAATAAGAATACCAGGTTCATGACCAGCGTTTGAATAGGTAAAAACAAGGTTATGAGGGTCCAGAACACCATAAAAAAGGGGCATGAATTTATCAATAACGGGGTCATGAAATAAAATAGAATTAATCCTTGTTAAGGCCTCTTTAGGTGAATTAATAGCAAGAACATGGGTATGAAGAATACTTTTTAACATCCCCATAAATAGACCTGCAGGGATACCTTTCCCTACGATATCAGCTATGACGATTCCAATATGGCCATTTTTTAAATGGAAGAAATCATAATAGTCTCCGCCTATTTCATGTGCAGGTATGGAGATAGCTCCAAAATTAATACGAGGGATATCTGGTAACATTTCAGGCAGCAACTTTGTCTGAATATCATGGGCAATTTTAAGTTCTTGGTCTAGTTGTCTCTTTTTTAGTGTTTCTTGATAAAGGAGTGCATTTTCAATGGCGGTGCCTGATAGTGATGTAATCGTAAACAAAGTTTCAAGATCATCGGATGTAATATTAGGTGATACATTCCCTGTTTTTCTAACAATATGAATAATCCCTACCAGGTTATGTTTGACTAAGATGGGAATACAAATGTAAGTATCAATATGGATTTTTGTCTTTTGATTAAATTTAGGATTATTCATGTAATCAGGTATAAAGCAAATGTCCTTTGCACTGGCAACAAATTCTGAAATAGTTTCTCCCGATTTAAATTGATATTCGCGCCGAATCTTATCGGGAAAGTTGGAATGAACTTTAGTAATGAAGTTTCGTCCACGTCTCAGTTGAATAGATCCCATTTCTGCATCGGCAATGTTGAGAATAAATTCCATTAAAACAGTGAGTAGGTTATCTAAATCTGATATGGATTTAATAATTAAATTAACCTTGGCAATAACATCAAGGCGTTGTTCTTTAATTCGGTTACTACGTTGAATCTCAGTTACATCTCGAATAACAAATACTGTTCCCAGCCAATTATTATCAGCGTCTCTTACGGGTGAGACGCTAACCGATAAAACTTTATTAAAGATATGGAGATCTTCGGTATAAGTTGTTGAGGTCGATTCTTTTGCATTGTCGTGGATAGCATCAAGACCAATCTTTTTATAGAGTTTCTTAAAACGGTCATTTGTAACTGATTTTTTTGGGAGATTGAGAAATTCCATACCCTTTGGGTTTATAATTTCTAACTGTTCATTTTCATCCAGCATGATGACCCCTTCGGTCATACTTTTAATAAGAGAATTGATTTTTGTTTTTTCTAACTTTTTAATGATTTTTAGACGACCTAAATGAGAGGACAGTTGATTTGCCATGGTATGAAGAAAGGTCATCTCATTTCGAGGGAAGGCTGATTTAACACCAGAACAAATATTTAACACACCAATAATATCTTCTTTAAAAATGAGGGGAACATTTGCAAAAGAGGTAAGGGGATCTAAAATAGGGGGTTTATCAGAAAAGAAGCGCTTTTCTAAGGTATATTTTATAGAAGAATTATCAATAGGACGCTTAACAAAGGGCAAGACGGAGGCCAATGTATTATCTTGAACAGATTTTAATATGGGGCCCTTAATAGGGGAATTGATTCGGGAAATCATCTCTCCGCTTGGAATAAGGTCTAAGAGTAATATGGTGCAGATATCAAAATTGAGTACTTTGTTAAGAGAGTCCATAATTAGGCTTACAATCTGATAATAATCTAGAGAATAGCCCAGTGCGTTCGATGTGTCATAAAGGACGGTAAGTTCTAGAATACGCCGCTTAAGATCCTCCTCATCTTTTTGGATACGTTGTTTCAGTTGTTGTTTGTCAGTAAGTAGGTTTTCAATTTTCTTATGGATATAATAATTATCTAAGGAAATGGTAACGGCTTGCATAACAGATTTTAAATCTTCGAGTGTCTGATCAAAATTAGAATGGGCATCTAATCTTTCTTTACGTTTCCAATTAGACATAAAAACGATACCCAGTAGATTGGATTCTTCTGAAAGAAGCGAATAATAAAGGGCATCGTCACAATCATGGTTAAAGAACTGTTTTTCTTTCTCTAATTGTTCTGGTGTGATAAAACTGGCCAAATGTCGATTTTCTAGATAAAACAAATAAGAGTCGTTTTTTTTGTTGTTCAGGAGAATTGCTTTAGTACGTTGCACTACCCATTCTTTTTCCTTATCCGAAATGACGGGAGCATCAGGTGTTGGAAATGTAATATTGGGGTCGACGGAAAGGATATAGTAGAAGCTAAATGAAAAATATTTATCTAGGATAAAGTTTAACTTAGATATGATTTCACTTTGAGAATAAACACGGTCCTGAAGTTTTTTGATTATCTCGGGGAGTGATTTGCTCATCGATTTTTAACAATAAAGGGGTTCAAGATACGTTTATATTAGAGGTTTGAAATATTTGAGAAAGTGTTGAAAGAACTTCCTCTACATCAAAGGGTTTATAAATAACTCCGTATGCCCCTAAATCAAGAGCCTCCTGAAGCATTTTATCAACAGAATAGCCAGTCATCATGATAACGAGCGAGGTAGCATCAATTTTCAAGACTTCTTTTAGGGTTTCAATACCAGATAATCCGTCCATCTTAACGTCCAGAAAGATTAAATCAATAGGCTTTTTTTTTCGAAGAATCTCAAGGCAAGAATCACCAGAACTTGCGGTAATAGTATTATAACCTGCCTGTTGTAATATAAACTCAAATATAGATGTTATGGAAGGGTCATCA
Organism: uncultured Candidatus Marinamargulisbacteria bacterium; assembly: GCA_964540745.1. Lineage (GTDB taxonomy): Bacteria > Margulisbacteria > Marinamargulisbacteria > JABIPA01 > JABIPA01 > CAZIOF01. The sequence goes on along the minus strand of CAZIOF010000054.1, from coordinate 194 downwards.
TCTACGACAAGTATGGTTTTTTTCATAAGGTAAATTCCTTTAGAAAGTAATTATTTACAAGTAATCACAGTCAGATCATTATAACCTAAGGATAGACGAAGTTAAAGAGATGCTTATGATAATTTCTTTTTAATGAGACGTTGTAGAAGAAATATACCGCTAATTCCGTTAATCACATTAGACATCCTAGCAGC
>CAZIOF010000053.1:0-16639 GCA_964540745.1 uncultured Candidatus Marinamargulisbacteria bacterium | reverse complement strand
TCTATCACAGGGTTAACCTTTCCGGGCATGATACTAGACCCTGGCTCATTGGCCGGAAGACGAAGCTCTCCAAGACCACATCGTGGACCAGAGGCAGACCAACGAATATCATTGGCTATTTTAAATAAAGAAGCGGCTAATGTTTTCAATGCCCCGCTTGCTTCTACAATGGCATCATGGCCAGATAAAGCTTCAAATTTATTCTCCGCTGTCACAAAAGGAAGACCTGTTTCCTCTGCAATTTTAAACGCAACCTTTTCAGAAAAACCTTCTGGGGTATTCAAACCTGTCCCCACGGCCGTTCCGCCTAAAGCAAGTTCATAAAGATGTGGAAGCGCATTTTCGATCCGCTTAAGACCATGGCGACACTGTGCCACATATCCTGAAAACTCTTGACCAAGGGTGAGTGGCGTCGCATCCATCAGATGTGTTCGTCCAATCTTAACCACCTCATTAAAATCCTTAGATTTTTTTTCAAAGGTAGCCATCAATTGCGACACCATGGGCACTAATCGTCTATGAATTTCCAAAACGGCCGCAATATGCATGGCAGCAGGAAACGTATCATTAGACGATTGAGATTTATTTACATCATCATTGGGATGAACAGGGGATTTACTCCCCATAACACCACCAGAAATCTCTATCGCACGATTAGAAATCACTTCGTTAGTGTTCATGTTAGTTTGCGTGCCACTACCTGTTTGCCAAACAGACAAGGGGAAATGCGTATCAAGGGTACCATCAATCACTTCATCCGCTGCTTGAACAATTAAATCACAGGTTTCTTTGGACAACACACCACACTCATGGTTAGTTAAGGCACATGCCTTTTTCAAAACACCAAAAGATTGAATCAGTTCTCTAGGAAACCGTTCTTCCCCAATATTAAAATTAATTAATGACCGCGTAGACTGTGCCCCATAATATGTATCTTTTGGAACTTGAACCTCACCCATTGTATCTGTCTCAACACGATAAGCCATACAGTGTTACCTCCTAAAATCATTCCCTACAACTAAACATACTAAAAAAATCACTAGGGCTATACTTTTACCCTTACTCTATCAAACTGTCAATAAACAATAACAACTTAACGATTCAGAAAGTAGTTTGTTAACCGACAATGAACCTCCCCCATCACCACAATCGCACCACTCACCCGTGCTGACCTGGCAGCACCTCCCTTAAATAATCCTATAAGCCCCCACCGATCTAATCCCCTCTCGAAAGGACATAGGAGTCACATCTGTCTGCATACGCGTCTTAACCAAATCAAAGGGATTCGTAAGTAAACCGATAACATCCGCACACACTGAGGACAACTGAGGGCGCCTATCATTAAACGACTTTGGAAATGCATACTTCGTGTAAGGCGCCATACCTGCCATGGAACAAAAGGGTACTTCACGACAGATAGTAGGCACTAATCCACGATAAAAACCACCAACCCCATGAGTCTGCAATCCACTACGAACAACTTGGGCAACAGATAAAGCCTCCCGTTCTGTAGATTGTCTTACCATAACAAGTTCTAAAGGACATGTGGTCAATGACGACACCCCACCGCCGACAATGAAACCCGCCATATGAGCTTGACTATCAGCGACTGAGGTGAATCGTTTCAACTGATCGAAAACACAATTTATGCCCCGCTTTTCAAGCAGACATATCAATGTGAACATCCTCTACACGTTGAACATATCGACATATATAGACACTGAACATAGCGCCACTTGAAAATTTGAGTATAATAAAACACTACTTAAAAACGAAAAGGTTCAAAGCCATAGAATATCATCTCAAGTCACAAGATAGAGCCGCAGGGCGCTATTTTACGACACTCACAAATGAGGTACAATAATATACTAGAAACATGATAGTTGAAGAACAGTATTTTACACATTCAAAAACACCTGATTCCCTAACTCTTGAAAGCGGTCAGACCCTATCCGACGTTACAATTGCCTACGAAACCTACGGCCAATTAAACAAAGATAAGTCTAATGCAATCTTGGTATGTCACGCCTTATCTGGAGATGCTCATGCCGCCTTTAAATCCAAAAAAGATCCCAAATATATCGGCTGGTGGGACTGGTTCATTGGGCCAGGAAAAACCTTAGACACCAAAAAATATTATGTGATATCAACACATGTTATTGGTGGCTGTAAAGGGTCCACAGGGCCCAGTTCAATCAACCCAAAAACAGAAAAACCATACGGCCTTTCATTTCCTGTTATCACGGTTGGAGACATGGTCCATGCCCAAAAACCCCTCATGGATCATCTAGGTATTGAACAACTCAACATGGTCATCGGTGGGTCAATGGGTGGCATGCACGCCCTAGAATGGGCCATCCAATATCCCCAAATGGTCAAATCCTGCGTTCCCATTGCGGCAACCCCCTTTCTCTCGCCACAAGCACTAGCTTTTGACATTGTCGGTCGCCATGCCATCATGTCTGACCCTCACTGGAAAAGCGGTAACTATAAGAACCAAGACAACCAAAAGGGTCTAGAAATTGCACGTATGATTGGACATATTACCTATTTATCAAACGACTCATTAGACAAACGCTTTGGCCGAAAATTACAGAAACGAAGCGACTATGGCTACGATTTCGACACCGAATTCCAAGTCGAAAGCTATCTCAAATACCAAGGTGATAAATTCATATCCCAATTTGACGCAAACTCCTATCTCTATCTGACTAAAGCACTCAGCTATTTTGATTTAGCAAAAAAATATCATTCCCTAGAGAAAGCCTTCAAAAAAACGCTTTCAAAATTTCTTATTATTGCCATTACATCCGATTGGTTATATACCTGCGACCAAAGCAAACTCATGGCAAAAACATAAATGAAACTCAATAAAGACGTCACCTATAGCTAAATTGAGGCACATTTTGGACACGACTCCTTTTTAATAGAAAATAACCACATTAACGAACTCGTCCAACAATACTTAAAACGGATAATATAAATGAAAACCTCCTTTTACCAACAGATTATCGACCAGATTGAGACCGGCTCAAAAGTCCTAGATTTAGGGTGTGGGAAAGGCCAATTATTAGATCACCTCATTCGAAAGAAAAAGGTTCTTGGCTATGGAATTGATATCCAATTCGACAATATTATTTCTTGTGTCAAACGACAGATCCCTGTTTTCCAAGGAAATATTGATGAGGCACTCAAAGAATTTAAAGATAACGCCTTTGATACCGTCATTTTAAGTCAAACTATCCAAGAGATGGTCCACCCCGAAAATACCGTTAAAGAAATGCTGCGTGTGGGAAAAACATGTATCTTAACATTCCCTAACTTTGCTTATTGGGAAATCAGAACCCAACTTCTAAAAGGGTACGCGCCACGAACAGCAACCCTTCCCTACACCTGGTACAACACCCCTAATATTAGAGTCTTAACGATCAAAGATTTTCAAAAATTTTGTTGCTCAAAAAAAATCCATGTCACCCAACAAACATTTATGTACAACACACATCTCGAAAAAATCCTTGGCGTTCTAAATCCCAACCTATTTGCAACAAAAGCGTTATATATCATCAAAAAAAAGACATAAATCATATCAAGGAGTAAGAGCATGACAGACACCTTTTTTTTCAAACAATATGCACTAGGACCCATGGGCAACTTTATCTATGCCATCGCTGATCCGAAGACAAAAGCCGCATGTATCATTGATCCGGCGTGGGATGTCACCACCATCGAAACAGACCTCGCCCAAAACGGTTATGAATTAAACGCATTATTATTGACTCACGGTCACCACGATCACACAAATGCTATCCCTGAGCTCTTAACGCGTCACAAAATACCCCTTTTTATATCCAAATATGAGTCCATTTATTCCCCCCCTAACCATGCACAAGTCATTCTCACAGACGATAACGACATCATCCCCTTAGGAGCCCTAAGCATGACCTGTATCCACACACCAGGACATTCGCCTGGAGGACAGTGTTTTCTGATTAACGATCGACTCATCACAGGCGATACACTCTTTATCAATGGCTGTGGCCGATGTGATCTTATGGGAAGTGATCCCGAAGCCATGTATCATAGCCTCTACTCAAAACTCATGACCTTGGATGACCAATTACGTATCTATCCAGGCCACAACTATGGCGATAAAACAAATGATACGTTAAAAGAACAAAAGAAAACAAACCCCTATCTCACATGTAACGATAAACTGACATTTTTACGAAAACGAATGGGCCTAAAATCCTATCTGAAGGACGAAATCGATATTATGTGAGTCGGACGACCCATCAACAACAGCTCCAACACTATTGTTAAGTTATCTCGGACTGGCGTTGAATATCAACCAACACCGATCGAAAAGTAGGGAACTGTGTTTCCATACCAAAATGGTCGGGCGAAACGGCTCTATATTCAAAATAGGGGTGTTGGATACAATGCCGATCCCAAGGTGCTAACGTAATCTTAAGTAATCGAGTAAGAAAGAAAACCATACGCGAGGTTACAGGAATCTGAAAATAAGTCCGAATAGAAAAAGCGTCACAAATCTCACGGATAACAGAAGCCCCTTGAAGAACCCCATTCCCTAGCACATAACAAGGGTCCGGATTTTCCATTGTTAAAAGATGCGTTGTCACAGACGCAATATCCTGACTATGCAAAAAATGGAACCGAATATCAGGCTTCAAAAACCGTAAGAACTTAAGATAATGAAGGTTAGGAACAAGCCCCGAACTTATATGAGACCAAGGGTGCGACTTATCGCCCCCAATAACCAAAGTAGGAAAAAGGGTCACGATACGATCAGCAAGTGCCAACTCAGACAACGCTTCAAAGGCAAGATACTTGGACCGAATATAACCGGTCCCATATTCTCTTGCTTCAGGAATAGGGACATTCCCCTTCCCTAAAATACTGGCAGTAGAGAAATAAATGATCCGTTTACACCGATCTGGCGAACAATAATTAAACATATCATGGGTCTTTGTGACATTTAATAGCGTAGCATAATCCGAATCGCTCCAGTCTGTGGCAATATGGATAAGATAGTCCATCTTCTCGATAACCGATCGACAGGTTTCTATAGTCTCCATATTCCCGATATGGATATGAATATTTGGATAAGCCTCATAATCAAAACGAAGACGCTTTGGATCACGACACAGTAAATGGAGCTGATAGCGAGGGTCATCCCGTAATAGATCCAACACATAATGGCCAATACAACCTGTGGCCCCTGTAATAAAAATAGACTCCGACATAAAACCTATTTTCTTCTATAACGAACGTTCCACACAGGCTACGTTAGAGAAGATACCCATTGAGAAATCCGGTTAAGCCCTTCTGTAATATCAGACATAGACGCAGCATAAGACAATCGAATACACGAATCTGCACCAAATCCTGAGCCAGGAACACACGCTACGGAGGCTTCCTTCAAAAGTAATTCACAAAAGGTTGCTGAACTATCAATTGTAATGCCCTGAGATTGCTTTCCAAACGTACCAGAGATATTAGGAAACGCATAAAAGGCACCTTCCGGTTCCAAACAGGAAACCCCATCTATAGCATTAAGGGTTTCAACCATATACTGACGTCGCTTATCAAATTCTACACGCATCAAATCAATATCAGATTCGCCTTCATTGAGCGCAATAATACTAGCCCATTGGGAAGGCGTTGCAGGATTAGACGTAGAATGACTTTGGATACGCCCCATGGCTTTTGCCACCTCAATAGGCGCTGCACAATAACCGATCCGCCACCCCGTCATAGAATAGGCCTTTGCAACCCCATTCACCACAACCGTAGACGCCTTTAATTCAGGAGACAAACTTGCAATACTAATGTGATCTGCATCGCCATAAACCAACTTTTCATAAATCTCGTCAGAAATAACAACAATCCCATGATTAAGAACAACCTCACCAATAGCCTCTAATTCGTCCCGAGAGTACAACATCCCAGTAGGGTTTGAAGGGCTATTCAAGATCAGTACTTTTGTACGAGGTGTAATTGCTTGTTCAAGGAGCTCTGGGGTCACCTTAAATTGGGTAGCCTCAGAAGTATCAACAATAACAGGAACACCTTCTGCCATACGTACCTGGTCCGGATAACTTACCCAATAGGGGGCAGGAACAATCACTTCATCCCCTGGATTAATAAGTGCCATAAATAATGTATAAAGCGAATGTTTAGCACCACAGGAAACCACAATCTGTTCAGGGGTATAAGCAAGCTGTTGATCGCGATTAAATTTATCACAAATAGCCACCTTTAGCTCTTGAATACCTGTTGCGGGTGTATACTTAGTTTTACCTGCCTGTATCGCATCAATAGCGGCTTGTTTAATTATCTCAGGCGTATCAAAATCAGGCTCGCCTGCTCCAAAACCAATAACTGGCTTCCCTTCAGCTTTCATTGTTTTAGCCAAAGCAGAAATGGCCATGGTAATACTAGGTTCAATTTTTTTTGCACGCTCTGACAATTCCATTGCTACAACTTGTTTAGAAAACGTCATATTAGTCACCTTTTTCCTGAATAGAATGCGGACTCTTAGATACTAAAATAAGTCCAATAATAATAAATACGATAGACAAATATCGATAAAAACTAACTTCTTCACCTAAAAAGAACTGCGACCCAATCACAATCGCCGTATAGTTAATACTCAGAAAAGGATATAAAAACGACAATTCATATTTAGACATAGCGACCAACCACAATAGCCCACCCAGAATAATCATGGCGATAGCACTAACCAACGGCCACTGGATCTTAACCGACAACAAATTATTACTAATAACAGCTATTTTATTTTTCAGATCTTTCTCAACATGAGTCTCAGAAAACACGGACGTCTCCAACCCTTTATTGATATTAAATTTCAAGACAAATTCACCAACAGTTGTCAAAAGAACAGGGAAAAGTATAAAAAGAATAATATTTTTCATATTATTAACCTAAGAACAGTGCAACGGCACCTAAACCAATAAAACAGAGCCCTATCAATTTTTGTTGATCAAGAGACTCATTAAACAGAAATCTCCCAGACAAAATAATGGTAATATAGCTAATACTCAAAAAAGGGTATGCATAACTCAAATCAAAATCCTCTAAACTTGAACACCACATCACAACATTGGCGACCCCCAAAAAGCCACCTAACCAACAAAAAGGGTTCAGCAACATAGCACAAAGATTCTTACCTACACTTGAAAAAGATGTAAACTGAAGCCGTCTAACCGCCATTTTAAAGGAAAGGTCCGTACAGGTCCGAATAATAATAACTGCAACTAATTTGATCATATATCAGATACTCCATAAATAAATCAAACAAATAAAGCGAACATTAAAACCGTCTCGAATATTAGCATATTCGCCACCTTATGGAAAACAACGACTCACCAAACAATGATAATTAAGACAAGATATCGATGTTCAGATCTGGAAAATGACGTAATAACCGCCTCTGAATCTCAGGCAAAACAACCACCTCTGATTCCTTATGTCCAAGGCATAGCACAGAAACACCGTTCATTTCACAGCTTAAGCTCGTATGATACGAACATTCGCCTGTCACAAAGACATCCAATTGAGACGCAATAACATCGCTCACCAATCCATTCCCGCTTCCTGCACAAAACCCTATCGTCTGAATAGTGTCAGGTAGAACAGCGCCTTGAACAGTAGCCGGCATGTTATTGAGCACCCCCTCTGACGACAGATCTGTAACAGAGAACCATTTCCCAAATCCATCATCAAAGGTCTGTCCCAAAGAGGGGTCCAACCCATAGGCCTGAATTAAACAGTCATTAACCCCACCCTCGGCACGATCCAGATTGGTATGGGCCGTATATAAGTGGGTATTTGTTTCAAGAAAGGTCTTAATAACACGGTCCTCTGCCCGATCAAGGTTGAGTTGCCGAAGAGGCGAAAAGAGAAGGGGATGATGCGTTACAACAAGATCATAATCAGTATTACTGATAGCCTCTGCCACCACATGATCGGCATCCAAAGCCAACAAAACCCTGTGCACCTCTGATTGTGCGGACCCAATTTGCAATCCCACATTATCCCAGGAGGCGGCCGTTTCTGTGGGAGCCCATTGTTCTATATAGTTAAAAAGCTGTGACGATACATGAGACATGATAAGTTAACCAACAGTATACCCAGAAATAGAACGCACAGCCAAGACTGTACTCATGGCGCTGAAGACATCACCGGTTCTTCAGTCAAGCGCGGCGGCATATGTAAATAATCAATCATATCCTGTGCAATCTTCTTAAAGACAGGTCCTGCAACAGAGGATCCCCAAATACTTTTTTTAGGGGTATCCACAAGAACGAGTATCATATAGCGGGGTTCAGGATAAGGAAACATCCCAATAAAGGAGGCCAGGTAAGCCCCTTTTTCATAGCCAAGCCCATCGGATCGTGCTTTTTGTGCAGTCCCCGTTTTGCCCATCATGCCATACCCTGGAATCTTTGTTATCTGCCCTGTTCCTTCATCTACTACTTTTTTCATGATCCGTTTGACTTGTTCAGCGGTCTGTTTCGAGATAACCTTCTTTTTGACTTGTCGTGGGTTGGCACGCATTGTAAATTCCTGAGAATCGGTAATCTCTTTAACGATCCGAGGCTTTATCAATTCCCCCTCATTGGCAATAGGTGTAAGAGCAGCCATTAACTGAAGAGGCGTTACGGCTATGCCCTGACCAAAAGACATCATCGCTATATCCACACCGGACCATTGTTTCAAAGGCCTTAATAACCCTTTCGATTCACCAGGCAATGACACCCCAACCCGATCCCCAAACCCAAAGTGCCTCAAATACCGATAAAACTTTTCTTGTCCTAACTGTTTCGCCAATAAGGTCGTCCCCACGTTAAAGGACAGTGACACTATCTCTGACACACTATAATGATCAGGTTCCCCCTTTTCACGTTTATGAGCTTCCTTTATCTCACGACCTGCCAACATGAGCTGTTCAGGAACCTTAAGCACTGTCCCAGGGGTCACAATTCCTTCTTCTAAAACACTCATCAAGGTAATCAACTTAAAGGTAGACCCTGGCTCATAAACATCGGTCACACAACTATTTCGACGCTGAGAAACTGGCACTGTTTTCCAAGAGTTGGGATCAAAGTCAGGATAATCAGCCATGGCTAGAATATCGCCTGTAATACAATCCATGACAATGGCCTGTCCACCTAATGCTTCTTGCGCCAACACCCCTTCTTTCAAATATTTTTGAGTCACATACTGAATACGTTCATCCAGGGTCGTCAAAATATATTGACCATCATCTTTGTTCACCTTCACCAATCGGCCCGACACGATACGATTACCGCGAGGGTCACCCTCCAACACGATCTTTCCTTCTGCGCCTTTAAGAAGATGATCGAATTTATATTCCAATCCACCCAGCCCTTGATTATCAATGCCCACAAAACCCAACACATTAGACGCTAAGGTACCTTGTGGATAAACACGTTTATCCTCTTTAATAAAATTAAGACCAGGAATCCCCTGCGCCCGCAAGGCATCGTACGTCTCCCTATCAAGTTTACGTTGTAACCATACAAACGGCGCCTTTTGATTGATACGTTGCATCAAGACACGAGACGTCAGATCCAGATAAGGTTTTACCACGTTTAAAAACGCCTTCTTATCTATAATCTGAGGCGGAATCGCATAGGCAGAGTAGGTTGTTCTAGACAGTGCCAACGGCTTTTTAAAGCGATCATAAATAACACCGCGATGGGGATATAAACGAATAATCCGCTTCAGTTGTTCAGAAAGACGGCTCGAATAATGATCGTGTCGATACACCTGCAAATAAAAGAGTCGACCAATAATAAGAAGAAATAGAAGAAAGGTCAGGACCATTAACAGCATTAAACGACCAGAGGGTTTTGTCATTGGGAAGCCCTCTTCTTAAAGTAGAGGGGGATCACACGCTTCGGCAATGACATATCAAGCTGATTCACAGCTATATCATCAATAATAGCTAAGGACTGATTCTCCAATAAGTCCAACCGTAGTTGTCTATTTTCCTCTTCTAACTGACTAATTTGGTTCAATACTAGAAGACGATTATCATTCAGTTCTGCAGTTTTAATATTCACCACAAGAATTAGAAAACAGCCTAAAATACTGAACAAAATAGCGATCACACAAAAAAGTTGTTGCTGTCGATGCATACGTACTCCCTGAATAGCCTTAAAAAAACCTCAAGACGTCTAAAAGGCCAGACGATAAATGAGTCCTATTTTTACACTGATAATAGCGTCATCATAACCCGTGAGCGAGGCTTTGGTCTATCCATAAAACATCATGATATTCTTGTATTATGGTCCATTTTAAGCTATCTTTTGGGGCACTATGGTAGACATAGGTATTTATTCAGAAAATAAAGAGGGAACCTTCTACGTCAATGAAGAATGTATTGCCTGTGATACCTGTGTGGATCTTGCCAGCCCTCATTTCAAGCTCACAGACAATTATGACCATGCCTATGTGGACATCCAACCCAACACCCCGGACCAACACGAAACATGTATGGGCGCTCTATTGAGTTGTCCTGTAGATGCGATAGGAAAACGCGATGACCGCTGAGATAACGGCCGAAAAACTCTTCAACAAATTAAAATCAGTCTCATTAGGCGGAACAACCTGTTTATATACGCCTGAAAAATGTGCTGAATACGCACCACTAATTAACCGAATTAACGCCCTCAAAAAAGAGAAAGATGTGGTCATTCTTGCCCATTCTTATGTGAGTCCTGAAATTATTGAAGGGGTAGCAGACTATGTGGGCGATTCCTATGAATTAAGTAAACGTGCCATTGAGCATCCTGCCCAAACCATCTTATTTTGCGCAGTGAAGTTCATGGCAGAGACCGCTAAGATTTTGAACCCACACAAAACGGTCTATATCCCTAGTGAGTTAAATGGCTGTTCCTTAGCAGACAGCATCAATAAAGACGATATGCGCGCATTGAGGGCCCAGTACCCAGACCATACCTTTGTGTGCTATATCAATACGACAGCCGAAGTCAAAGCCTACTGCGATGTCTGTGTCACATCCTCCAATGTCTACGACATCATCACCCGTATCCCTAATGACAATATCCTGTTCCTTCCGGACAAGCTCATGGGCCAAAATGTTCAGAAAGAGCTCACCAAACGAGGCGTCCATAAAAACATTCAGTTATGGGATGGGACATGCTATGTGCATGAAGAGTACGAACCAGACATGATACATATCCAACGCGACAAACATAAGGACCTCAAAGTGGTCAGTCATCCAGAGTGCACGCCAAGTATTTTGAAACACTCTGATTTTGTGGGGAGTACTTCTCAGATGGTCAGCTATGTGAAAGAGACAAAGGCCGACGCTTTTCTTCTCTTAACAGAATGCGGCCTCACGTCACGCTTACAAACCGAGGTCCCAGAAAAGTCCTTTATTGGCAGCTGTACCATGTGTAAGTACATGAAATCCAATACCCTAGCCAATATCTGCCGTGTCCTTGAGACACCCACCCCAAACGACCTGATTACACTTGACCCAGAGATCCAGACACAAGCCAAGGTCTGTATCGACGAAATGTTCCGGTATACCCAATCACAAGCCGTTTCGGTATAGATGGCTGTTGAATCGGTTATCCTAACGATTGTTTTGGTCCACCATTGATAGGGCCCGCCACCCCGCTCTATAACAAGGATATCTCCAAACTATATAATGAAAAAGGTAGTAGACAAGGTATTCGAGTGAAAAAACGCAGCGCATGCTGAGACTAAAAATAGGGGCGATGATTAAAAAGGTGCTAGATTAGGCATTCGAGTGAAAAAAAGCGGCACATCAAAACGCAGATAGTCTGCTATTGGGCCGGGGACACACAAACAGTGACTATCGAGGCTTGCGAGTCCAACATTCCGGAGCTTGGTTTTCCAAGTGAGGACAGGTTGGGGGCGCATTAACGACGAGAGTGGCTGTTTGAGTGTTCCCGGGGAGCATTTTTTGAATGACGAATAACGATATATCCCACAACACGGCGATGATTAAAAAGGCGGTAGACAAGGTATTTGAGGTGAAAAACGCGGAGCTTACTGAGGTAAGTGAGCATTTTGAGGCCGAAAATTAACGCCGTCTACCGCCTTTTTAACAACGCCTATTTGAATTCAGAGATAAGGCCTTGAACAGTGGCCTTAGCATCGCCGAATAGCATACGGGTGTTCGGCTTAAAGAACAGCGGATTCTGGATCCCGGCGAACCCGGTCCCCATGGAGCGTTTGAGGACAAAGACAGTTTGAGCCTTATCCACATCGATGATGGGCATACCGTAGATGGGGCTAGTGTCGTTATCTCTAGCGTCGGGGTTCACCACATCATTGGCACCGATAACGATACACACATCAACACTTTCTAGGACAGGATTAATGGCCTCCATTTCAAAGAGCTGTTCGTAAGGGACATCTGCTTCTGCGAGTAGGACGTTCATATGACCTGGCATCCGACCTGCGACAGGATGGATAGCATATTTCACTTCACAACCGTTCGATTCAAGGAACTCACCTAACTCTTTTACGACGTGCTGTGCCTGTGCGACAGCAAGCCCATAGCCTGGCACGATCACGACTGACTGGGCAGCCTCTAGGACATAGTAGGCGTCATCTACTGTAATGGGGTTAGGTTCACCTTCGACGGTTGAAACTGCGGTTGTTGAACCTGAACCGAACCCACTAAAGAGAACGTTTGTGAGAGACCGGTTCATGGCTTTACACATAATATTGGTGAGGATAATACCACTGGCACCGACCAAGGCTCCGGCCACGATAAGCAGATTATTGTTCATCACGAACCCTGCGGCACACGCGGCAAGCCCTGAATAGCTGTTGAGTAGTGCGATCACAACGGGCATATCGCCACCACCTATGGAGATAACGGCCAAGACCCCTAGTATCAAAGAGAGCCCAATCACCACAAGAATAAAGGCACTAAATTGGATAGGATCGAGACAGAACATGGTCCCTAGTACAACGGCTGCGATAAGGAAGAGCGTGTTCACCACGTTCTGGCCTGGGAATGAGAGCGGTTTCCCTGAGAGGACTTCGTTCAGTTTGGCCCATGCGATAAGGCTCCCTGTGAAGGTAAGGCCACCGATCAAAACAGAGAAAATAATCGTTGCTGCAAGAAACGGTGTTGGCGACGTGGCATCCATGTAAGCAGCCCAACCGACGAGCAGGCTAGCTAGCCCACCGAACCCGTTAAGGATAGCGACCATTTCTGGCATAGCGGTCATGGCGATCTTTCGTGCGGCCACCACACCGATAAAGCTTCCAACAACGATTCCACCTAGGATCCAGGTATAATCGATAATAGCGGTATCGACTAGAGTCACAATCACGGCCAAGAACATCCCTAATGCAGAGATAAAATTCCCACTCCGTGCGGTTGCGGGCGAACTAAGCCGTTTCAGGCCCAAGATAAAGAGTAATGTGGCAACAATATAGACAGCGTTAATGAGGAGCGGAAGTATCACTTTTTTGCCTCCTCTTTCGCCTTAAACATATGAAGCATCCGGTCAGTGACCAAGTACCCACCCACGACGTTAATAGTAGCGAAGATAACGGCCAATGTCCCAAAAATAACGGCATATTTATGGTCAAGAAACCCTGACCCTGATAATAAAATAGCCCCTAGAAGGGTAATACCTGAGATGGCATTAGAGCCCGACATGAGGGGTGTGTGCAAGGTAGATGGTACCTTAGAGATCAGTTCAAAGCCTAGGGCAATAGATAACATCAAAATAAAGACTAAGTAAATGGCCTGTCCAATATCCATTAACGACTCCTTTCAGATTGCAGACGTTCTGCTAACGATTCGTTCACAATGTTTCCTTCGTGCGTAATCAAACACCCTTTTAGGATCGGATCCTCCAGATCCAGTTTGAAGGTCTTTGACTCTTTATCCCAAAAATGGTCTACGACATGGAAGAGGTTAGAAGCATACATTTGACTGGCGTGCCGAGGCACAAATCCGGGCAGATTCTTGTGGCCAATGATAGAGACCCCATCGATATCCACCACTTGTCCGGGTACAGAGCCTTCGATATTACCGCCCGATTCAACGGCCAGGTCCACTAATACGGCACCCTTTTTCATAGATTTAACGACAGACTGATCGATCAATCGGGGTGCGGTCCGACCAAAGAGTTGTGCGGTAGTAATGACCACATCGGCCAGACGGCACTGTTCGGCCATGGCATCACGTTGAATAGCCAGTTGTTCATCCGTTAAGGCCTTGGCGTAGCCATCCTTTGTTTGACCGGTATCACCCAGATCCACCTCCACAAACTTTGCGCCCAGTGATTGGACCTGTTCAGCGACCACGGGTCGAGTATCGAATGCAAAGACACGAGCCCCTAGCCGTCTTGCTGTAGCAATTGCCTGTAAGCCAGCAACACCTGCTCCTATAATAAAGATCCGTGCGGGCGACAACATACCTGCGGGCGTCATCATCATAGGTACAATTTTATCAAGTTGTTGGGTGGCCAAGATAACGGCCACGTAACCGGCCAAGTTGGCCTGTGAACTTAGTGCATCCATTTTCTGAGCGATAGTTGAACGAGGGATCATCTCCATACACAGGGCAGACACGCCTTGTTCTGCGAGCTGGGTCACCACATCAGCATCTCGAAAAGGATCCAAGTAACTCACATGACATGTCCCAGCAGGCATACTAGAAATATCCTCTTGTGAGGGTTTTCCTAATCGAAGGACAAGCTGCCCTGACTTAAATAAATCCTGTCTATTCGTCACAATAGACACACCCGACATCTGATATTCCGAATCGGAATAGAGGCTCTTCCCCATCCCTGACTCAATAGAAACAGTGGTACCTAACGCCACCAATTTCTTAACAATGTCTGGAGTCAGAGGGACGCGCCGCTCCTCTTTATTATCATCCTTTGGGACCACTATCTCCATGGTTAAGACCCTCTTTCATATATAAAATTAATTAGATAACCAATCCACTAACTGTAAACCAAATCCCCAGAACTGTCATCACACGATTTTCCCTGGGTTTAAGATTGAATTTGGATCAAATACGGTTCTAAGGTTACGAATCAATTCCAATTCTGTTTGGGACCAACTTAAGGGCAAATAGGCCTTTTTAGTGAGCCCAATCCCATGTTCTCCGGTGATAGAGCCTTGGAAAGACAGGACCAATTCAAAAAGTCGTGTCTGAATTCTGTGCCGAATATCTGATGACAACGGCATCTCAGTCTCTGGCAAAATATTCACATGAATGTTCCCATCCCCCAGATGACCATACCCAAGTAAAAGGACCTCTACCTCATGACTAAGGGTGTGTAACGCATCCAAAAAATCCCGTATCGATGCCGGTGGCACGGTAATATCATGAGAAAATTTATGGGGATAACGTGCACGTAATGCGGGTGAAACAGAACGTCTTATCTCTTGTATAGAAGCGAAAGTAGATAACCTATCCCCTTTCAAAAAAGAAACCGCTGAATAATCACGTTCACATATGGTTTGGATAGCCGATAAATCAGCCGCTACCTGATCCACATCCGAACCGTCCACTTCAAAAATAACACTGGGTCTAATCAACATATCAGACCGATGAAGGTAAGTACGAACACAGTCCATACAATCAGCATCAATGAATTCAGCCGCAGAAGGTACCATATTGGCACGATGAATGGCACCAAGTGCATCAACCGCATAGCTATAATCTTGAAAAGAGACACAACAATTCTGGATCACCTTTGGATGAGTAACCAGTTTTAAAGTGATCTCGGTAATAACGGCTAGGGTCCCCTCACTCCCAACAAGCAAACGTTTTATATCATAGCCTTCCACATCTTTATATAGTTTTCCGCCAAAGGAAAAAGGTTCGCCGGAAGCAAAAAAGCCTTTTAGGCCCAGAACGTAATCACCTGTCACGCCATATTTATAGGCTCTTGGCCCACCGGCATTTTCGGCCACGTTCCCTCCGATAGAGCACTGATCCAAACTTGCCGGATCTGGCGGATAATAAAGCCCTTTTTTGGCAACATGATCCTGAAGAACACCTGTAACCAGCCCTGGTTGAACTGTAATCGTCTTATTTGGAACATCAAAATCAAGAACCTTATTAAGCGCTTCGAACGACAAT
Organism: uncultured Candidatus Marinamargulisbacteria bacterium; assembly: GCA_964540745.1. GTDB lineage: Bacteria > Margulisbacteria > Marinamargulisbacteria > JABIPA01 > JABIPA01 > CAZIOF01. Next base: position 447 of record CAZIOF010000053.1, on the reverse strand, counting down.
AGGATTCCATCATGAACAGGCAATGCCCCTCCTGTAGTCCCTGTTCCAGATCCCCAGGGAACAACTGGAACACTATAGTGATTAGCAATTTTCAGAATCTGCTGAACCCGTTCAGCGCTTTTTGGTTTTAGAACAACCCCAGGCATAACAGGCTCACAGAAGGACTGATCACTCGCATACACCACCCGCTCGTCAGGCGTTGAAACCAGTTCCGAACTATCACAACGTTTCATTAATGCGTCTAAATAGTCCATAAAAAAAGGCGACGATCACAGAATCGTCGCCTCATCTCCTCTTACTTTTTGGTAAAGTAGATCTTACTTAATTATCTTGGTAACAACACCGGCGCCAACTGTGCGGCCACCTTCTCGTATCGCAAATCGCATCCCCTGCTCACAGGCTACAGGAACGATAAGCTCTACATCAAGTGTGATGTTATCACCCGGC
>CAZIOF010000052.1:0-8723 GCA_964540745.1 uncultured Candidatus Marinamargulisbacteria bacterium | reverse complement strand
GAGTCTTTATGGTTAACTAATCGTAGGGCGACAGTGTTACGATTAGGCGGGCTTTATGGGGGGGATCGGGTATTGGGGCGATTTTTGTCAGGGAAAATGGCTCAGCGTACGGGTCCTGTCAATTTAATCCATCAAGAGGATGCCGTGGGGCTTATTCAGGCAATTATAGCGAAGGAGTGTTGGAACACTATTATTATTGGGGTTTCAGATGATCATCCTACTCGTGAGGACCTTTATCGTTTAAAAGCCATGGAGAGGGGCTTGCCTGAGCCATGTTTTGATTCTGCTCAAACAAGTGTCAAAATTGTGTCTAACCAGAAAGCCCATGAGATGTTGGATTATACGTTTAAATATCCATCACCTTTATCATCACATGATGTGGCTTAATCGTTATAAAGGGCCGTTATTGTTTCTGTTAAGCCAAGTTTTGTTTGTGGCAAGTCATGCGTTGGTAAAACATGTTTCAGTATCAGTTCCTATCCCTCATATTATGTTGTTCCGATTTTTGTTTGGGCCTATTATATTATTGCCCTATTTTTTGATTAATAAATCGTTATTTAAGGTGACAAATCCATGGCTTTTAGGTGTGCGCATTGGTACCGGCGTGACGGCTATGAGCCTCTTATTTTTGGCCATTAAACTGACGCATATCGGGACCGTTAATCTCCTGTTTAATTGTAATTTAATTTGGGCTTTTTTAGGGGCTATTTGGATCTTTAGAGAACGACCTCCTTTAGTGCGTTATTTGGCACTGCCTGTAGCCTTTGTTGGTATTTTGTTTATTTTAAATCCTTTTTTAGGCGAGCTGGATAAGGGGTTTTATGTGGCGTTAATGGCCTCTATTTTTGCAGCAGGTGTGATTCTATCCTTAAAAGAATTACGTAAAACGGAGCGATCGTTAACTATTGTCTTCTATTTTTATACGATCTGTTCGATACTTATGTTACCGTTTTTGACGACGGCATTCTTTTCTCAGGAAGGGGAGACATTATGGTTATTAACTCTGTTGGGCTTGCTAGGATTATTGGGGCAGTTATGTATGACGGTTTCTTTTAAGTATACGACAGCTACAATGATTGCTAATTGTGGGTTTGTGGGGATTCCCTTGATGTACGGGGTAGGATTCCTCTATTTTGGAGAAACCTTATCTATTTGGGGCGGTATAGGTGTTATATGTGTTGTGATATCGCTGTTGTTAACGGTACGTTATCAATGAGTATATTAATAGTAACATAGCGAGAACCTTAGGCTCTCACATGGTTATTCATATACATCTGATAAATTAGATACTACTAAGTATGAACGATAGTAGTGGCAACCCACTAAGTGAGGGAGATTCTGTTCATGTGATCAAGGATCTTAAGGTAAAAGGGACGTTAATTGTTCTTAAACGAGGTAAGATGATTAAGAATATTCGGCTTATAGGGAATCCTTCTGAAGTAGAATGTAAAGAAGGCAAATCTAAGATAGTTCTTCCAACAGCCTTTTTAAATAAGTCTTAACTGGTCATAAATAATTATTAATTAGTGGGAAAGTGTGTTATAGTAAGTATCTTTATAGGGTGTTACCGATTCACACCCGCTAATTAATAGTCTACATGACCGTTTATTTAGCAATCAAAATTAACTATTTGCCTTAGGATCGGCCATAGGTATCTTGGCTAGGCAGATCACAAGGAAACACAATATGTCATTTGAAGATTTGGGTCTTAGACCAGAGTTACTTGCTGGTGTCAAAGAGCAAGGGTATACTGAACCAACCCCTATTCAGAAACAGGCAATTCCAGTTATTATTCAAGGGCGAGATATTCTTGCGGGTGCCCAGACAGGGACTGGTAAAACAGCGGCGTTTACCTTACCACTACTCCATCATTTTAGTACTCAGGCCTCTAAGTCAGATCGTCGGCCAAGGGCTTTAGTCTTAACACCTACTAGAGAATTAGCTGCTCAGGTTGGTGAAAGTATTAATACATATGGCAAAGGACAGCCTATACGAACAGCTATTATCTATGGGGGTGTGGGTATCAACCCTCAGATTAAGCGCTTACGTGGAGGTGTTGATATCGTGATTGGGACTCCCGGTCGTCTTTTGGATCTGTCTAGACAGAAGGCTTTGGATTTGTCGGCCATAGAAGTCTTGATTCTGGATGAGGCGGATCGTATGTTAGATATGGGGTTTATTCATGATATTAGAACGATTATCGGGCTGGTTCCAAAGAAGCGCCAAACATTATTCTTTTCGGCGACTTATACCAAGGCGATTAAGACCCTTTCTGATAGGATTCTTGTTAATCCAGAATTGGTGGAAGTTGCAGGTCATAATACTGCGGCAGAAACTGTGGATCAATCTGTTATCCATGTCCATGCCTCGCGAAAAAGTGATTTACTAGCCCATTTGATTAAAACAGATAATTGGAGCCAGGTATTGGTGTTTACACGTACAAAACATGGGGCTAATCGTCTGTCTAAACAGCTTAACAAAGCAGGGATTGGGGCTACCGCTATTCATGGGAATAAGAGTCAATCTGCACGAAACCGGGCATTGGCTGATTTTAAAGATTGGAAGGTTCACGTACTTGTAGCGACGGATATTGCTGCCCGTGGATTAGATATTGATCGGTTGTCATATGTGGTGAATTTTGATTTACCCAATGTTCCAGAGGACTATGTTCATCGCATTGGTCGTACGGGTCGTGCAGGTGCTTCGGGTCAGGCCATTTCTCTAGTCGCATCTGGTGAAATAACGCTATTGCGGGCTATAGAAAGGCTCCTCAAAACGACGATCAATGTCATTAAAAAAGAAGGGTTTTCAGAGCCAGCTAAACACTCTAGACCTGTTAAACAACCTAAAATGGAAAAATCCTTCGGTGTTGATATTTCTAAGCGACGTCAGGGTAGTGATAAGACCTCTTTTAGAAGAGGATCAGCCTCTCATGCTAGACGTGGGAATCGGCAAGGATATGATCGTCAACATCTTTCCCGATCTTCTGGGTCACCTGATAAGGAACGAGAGTCTCGTCGTTATGGCAGTCAGAACCCGCGTTCTAGATATACCTCATCTGGTCCATCTAAAGAGACATCGAGACGTCATGACGCGACGGATCGATTTTCAAGCTATTCGAAATCATTGGATAATAAACGGGCCTCAGGTATTGAGGGGAATAAGTCGTCGCGCACGGATAGAACAGCGTCATCTACCCAACAACGCTCATCTAAAAAACATCCAAGACATCATGAGTCAAGCGATAGGTTTTCGGGTTATTCAAAATCCTCGGATAAGAGGTCTCATTCAAGTGTGGATAAGACGATCTCGTCTCGTTTCCATAGGTCTAAATCCTCTTATCAAGAAAAACCCGCTCATTCTTCTAAAGTAACGGCCAATCGGCAGGATCCTATCGACCAATTTTCAAGCTATTCAAAATCCACAGATAGAACTCAGGGCTCAGATAGTGATAGTGCCTATCGTTTTAAGGTAAAACCCTCTCATCGAACTGGTGCATCAGCTGCAACAAAAGGGACTTCTTTAGGATTTAATGCGCGAGAAGAGTTGACTAAAACGATGTCGTCTTGGGTGCAGGAGTTATCTCAATCTAATCGTCATGGGGCATCAACACCTTTAAAAGGGACGCCTCTACGTAAACAATCTAGTGATGAATATCTAGAGCTGTCATCGTCTCTAGACTAACTTTTTTAGGGTTGTCTTAAGGACAGTTAGTGTGTCTTATCTCTAGGTGTCAATTGAATATAATAAGGGTCTTTGGGATGTAATGTGATTTGGATTTTCGCCTGTAAGGGCCCTTGTGTCTGAGATATTTCAGAAGGTGTGATACAAAAGGCTTGTAGAAGCCTTACAATAAACGTTTTGAACTCTTGTTTAGCAAACTTTCGGCCTGGACAATGGTGCGCACCATGAATAAATGTAAAATAACCTGGCGCCTTACTTTGCCATCGATCCTTTAGTTTTTCTTCCGTAAATCGGTCAGGATTAAAGTCATTAGGGTTTTCCCAACACTTGGCACTTCGATTAACTAAGTAGGGGCTAATAGCAAAAAAACCACCTTTTTCCACAGCATAATCGGGACATGCAGACGGGTCGACAATGTCACGTAACGTAACAGGTAGTGGGGGATGGAGCCGTAATACTTCTTCTGATACTTGTGCTAAAAAGGGCATGTTGTCTAAATCTTCTAACGTAGGGCTTCTAGAGGATAAAACACGCTCTATTTCATCACTTAAACGGTTCTGAATGCCGGGATGTTGGGATAATTCATAAAGTCCCCAAAACATGAACTTTGAGGTGGTTTCAAAGGCAGCCTGAAAAAAACCTATAGACTGCTCCACTAAGGTATCATAATCAGGTGCCTTGCACTCTAAATCGAGGCCAAGAGCGGTTAACACTTTGTATTGGTGTGAGTCCCTATCAATCTGATCAGCGGATTCAAAGTAGGACTTAAAAATAGGGATTAGTATGTCAGAGAGCGTTCGCTTAGCCGTTTCAAACTGCCGTGTTTCTTCTGAATACCAACGTTTATAGATGCCATTGGGTAAGGCGGATAATATTCGGTTTGCGACTAAGTCAAAGATCGTATTAAGACTATCAATATATCTGAAACAAAGCTCATCACGATGAGGTTCTAAGTCAAAGCAGTCCATATTAAAGAGGGTTTTTCCCATTTGAGCTAATGTGGCACGGGCGGACTCTTGTGCTAAATGGATGGGGGTATGTTGTCTCATTAAGCCATGCCAGCGAGCGACAAAATCATCACTCACCTTTGCCATGATGGGAAAAAACTGTTTTAAATCACGTGGTGTCAAAATATGTAATACTTTTATACGATTTTCTTTGGCGTAGGATCCTTCAGATAACCCCTGTTTAGAAAAATCACGCCAAGGTGTAAAACTACCGCCACGTTGAAAGGCCTTTTCATTGCGACTAATGAGGTCAGCAAGTTCTGGGTCTCCAATAAGATATAACGATTTAGGACCTAGTCGAACTTTGCAGATCCCCTCATGGCCATAGGTCTGATAATAAGAGGTGATAAAGGTGAAGCGATCGAGACCCCAAAGTTCAGGTAAACTACCTAAAAACCCATGACCTTTAGCACAAAGAGGCTCTTTTTTTTGGGGGCTTTCGTCCTGTATACAAACGCTTTTTATATAGCGAAGACAACGACCCATCATCCCCATGGCCCCATCAATACCCCAGAATAAATTATCTAGGACGGGGATGGGCTCCTCGTTAAAAAGAGGTGTTGTAGGCGTTTGTTGTGCAAGTCTTTTTTTATTGATAATAATCATGACGATGTCTTAATTGAGAAATTTATACCCATGGTAGTTGAAAATAGGGATGGATTCAATTAATGACATTTACGTTTCTTTTTTTATGCTATTCCTAAGTGCTTTTTTATTACGAATACGTTGGATCATGCGCCAGATAAGGCTGTTCTTTGCCTTGATTTGGGAATAGGGAGATACTTTAAAATGTGGTTTCGTTCCTGTTGCAATAACAGAAGGCCTTGCTGTACAAATTCGTCATGATGGAGTAACTCTGTAAATGAGTGTCGTTTTGAAACATCAGGAACGATCATTTTATGAAGAAGGTTCTCCATGGCGGTGTTATGAACTTGTGCTAATCTTTGTGTAATCTTTCCTTGAGTTAGTGTTTTTAGTTCCTGAGTTACGTCTTTCAGTTTTGAGCCCTTCATGAACGGGCGTTTAGTTTTCAATTCTGAAAGCATAACCCCTGCAGACCATATGTCGGCACGATCTCTTGATAGGTGTGGTGCTTCTTGTCGCCTTTTTGGAAACATTTCTGGTGCTTCGAAGCTGGGTGTTCCGCAATATTCATCATCATCATCAGGCCCTCTGGCGAATTCAAAGTCCGTGAGTTGTAAATGGACGCGCCCCATATTATCCATACGATATAAAAAGTTTTCTGGTTTGATATCTCTATGATAGATATGATGAATGTCTTCAACCTGAGATAAGATGAGTATAATTTGTGCGGAAAGCTTTTTTAATTCATCATCTGAATTAAAAAAACCTTTATTTATAGCATTGAAAAGGTCATCTGTCATTTTCGGGGCAATTAATTTTACTTTTTTATCACCTTTCTTACCTGTATATGTCATACTGACAATGGGTTTAGAACAAATATCGTCTGGAAGGTCACTTAATAGAGCTAAACTAGCATTAAGATGACTATAATGTTCGGCATCTATTATTCTAATATTGAGTCGAACATACTCAGTTTCCTGTTCAATTGATTCTGTTGAATTCTCAAGGATAGTCAATGGTGAATGACTATTCCATGTTGTCTCACAAATAGGTTTAAAGTTAACTGCTTTTACACGTGCGTAAGATCCCTGGGCTTTGTATAGACTGGTCTCTTCTTTATCCTTTGGAATAATAAGGTGTCCAGAAGAAGCACATGACCAGAGTGTTTGGGTGTTCTGATCCAGATACTTAGATTCTTTAGGGGTAAGTGGGCCCTTCTGTTCCTTCTTAATTAATGTGTTGGCATACCTGGGATTAAACATATGAGGTGATTGATTAATATAATCTTTAATATAGTTGCTTCCAATCAGTCCTAGACCAACAAAAAATAAGTCTTTAATAATCTTGTATTCCTGTTGGGTAAGATATGTTTCTGGACATAGATAAAGTATCCAGGTTAAGCAAGTTATGCCTACATCTATGATAGATAGTTGGGCATTTATATACGAGAGATCCTGGTTAGCTTTCTTATACGCGACTCTTGATGGTGTAAACGGTGATGAATTTAGTGGTGTAGCTAGTCGTTTATAGTGTTGGTTTATCATGGTTTCTTTGGTTCATTATCGATCTGTTTAGTTTATTTAGCAGGTGCTGATTATTGAAGCGGCATTACACCTGCGGCGAACTTTACAATGGGGTGTCGTTCCTGTTTCAATAACAGAAGGCCGTCCTGGACAAAGAAGCTACTGAGTAGTAACTCTGTAAATGAGTATCGTTTATCAACGTCACGAACGATCATTTTTTTGAGAAGATCTCTAAAGTAGTCGTCCTCCACATGCGCCAAAGATTCACTGAGTTCAGCGTCAGTTGTTGTCTCTATTGCCATGAGTAGTTCAGCGTCAGATCCCGTCTGACTTGCCCTGACAGGATTATAATTGGAAAATAAAGGCTTATGACCTTGATTTCCTGCAGGGAAAAGCATAACCCCTGTAGCCCATACATCAGATAAATCGGTTGATTGAGATTTATCTTTATCTAACATTTCTGGCGCAACGTAACGGGGTGACCCACAACGCCTACCGTCATCTTTAGGCCCCCTAGCAAACCTGAAGTTGTTAAGTTTCAGAATTAGATGACCCTCCTCACTAATAGAATAAAGAAACTTCTCTAGTTTGATATTTCTATGATAGACGTTATGAATATCTTCAACGTGATATAAGATAAGTATAATTTGTGCGGCTAGTTTTTTTAATTCATCTAAATCATTAAATCTTGAAGTCTCCTGTAAGAGTTCGTTAAGATTGCCCTCCATTTTGGGAATAATTTCTTTTATTTTTGAAAGACCTTTCTTACCTGTATATCTTAGAGTAGCGATGGGATGAACACAAAAGTTATATGCTTCAAGGTGGCTTAATAGTGCTCGTGTTCTTTGGAAAGTTGATTCAGTTTCTTCATCATTGAGTTTATAGTTGATGCGAACGAAGCCTTCACAACCATCTACAAGGATTTCTTTCACATGTGACGGCAAATTTCTTCTACAAACGGCAGAAGACTTACTACTCTGGATAGGTTCAATTGTTGTCCCATTATCTAAGTGATAGGTTGTCTGTGTTCTATTTTTTAGTCTAGCTAGATCTGCTAGGTTAATAGTTTTTTTCTGTTCTTTTTCTGCAAGCATCGTTAAATGATCTGAATTTTCTAATTTCGGATAGATTTTTCTTGATAGTGCAAATCCGTCGTATTCAATTGCTGTTGACATATATTTAAAGTAATGATGCATGCAGATGGTTTCCTTTTATGACGGGTTGGTTTTCTATGAGTAGTGATGATTTACTTTAGCTTATTAAGCAGATGTTGATCTTTGATGAGGCATTACATGTTCTGGGCAGAGCTTTAAAATAGGGTGTTGTTCCTTTTGCAATAATTGGAGGCCCTTCATGACGCATTCATCTTGGTGGAGTAAGTCTGTAAATGACTTTCGTTTAGAAACGTCACGAACGATCATTTTTCTAAGAAGACGTTTAAGGCTTCCTTTAGTCTTCTTAAACAACTCTTCGTTGATCTCGCATTGTGTCATTGTTTTGGCTTTTCTTTGGTATTTCAGAGCATCACTAGGAGATAACAGTACTTTTGTTGCAGCCGCATAAAGCATACCCCCTGCCGACCATACATCGGCACGATCTCTTGAGATATTCTGTGCGCCATGTTGCCTCTTTTTCGACATTTCTGGAGCTATGTACTCGACTGTTCCGCAACAGTCATCATCATCATCAGGCCCTCTGGCGAATTCGAAGTCGGTAAGCTTTATAATTAAACGATCATGTTCATCCCTACGATACACAAAGTTTTCTGGTTTGATATCTCTATGATAGATATGATGAACGGATTCAACCTGATATAAGATGAGTATAATTTGTGCAGCAATCTTTTCTTATTCCTCATCTGAATCAAATTAATCTTTCTCTACAATGGCATTAAAAAGGTCATCATCCATTTTTGGCATAATGA
>CAZIOF010000051.1:0-3524 GCA_964540745.1 uncultured Candidatus Marinamargulisbacteria bacterium | reverse complement strand
CAAGGAAATACTAGAAAGGAAATTTCTGACTATTTAGATGACGTACAACAGGATCTGGATGACGCCGTTCACGGTCATGACAAAGCAAAGCAAGCCTTCAAACAAATTATCGGCCAATGGATATCAAACAGCAGCTCGGGTGGTGGTGTGATAGGACTGCAAGGCCCTCCAGGAAACGGAAAAACAACACTGGCCAAAGATGGTATTGCTAAAGCACTAGGCCGACCGTTCACTCTCATTACATTAGGGGGCATGACCGACTCTTCACACCTAGTCGGTCACGACTATACCTACGTCGGTTCAACTTGGGGTTTACTCGTAGATAAAATCATGGAAACAAAATGTATGAACCCCGTCATCCTCATTGATGAACTAGACAAGGTTAGCCAAACTGAAAAGGGAAGAGAAATCATTGGTATCTTAACCCACCTTACTGACCCCTCCCAAAATGAACACTTTCAAGATAAATATTTTACCGGGATCGACTTTGATTTCTCAAAAGCGTTCATCGTTTTTACCTATAATGCCCCCCGATTAATCGATCCTATACTGAGGGATAGAATAACTGTTATTTAAACAAAGCCACTTACAATAAAAGAAAAGCTTGTCCACAACGACATTTAATGCCCACTATTCTAGAAACTATGGGCCTTCCCGCTGGTACGATACAACTATCAGACGAGCTAACTCGTTTTATCATCGAAGAATATACCGTAGAAGCCGGTGTCCGTCGATTAAAAGAAAAACTATATGCTATTTGTCGTGATCTGAATCTAAAACGATTATTAGATCCGAATTTTAGGCTTCCGCTAATATTAAATAAGGCCCTCATTATTGAATTATTAGAAGCACCACAAATGGATGTAAAACGTATCCCACAACGTCCGTTAATAGGGACCGTAAATGGGCTATTTGCTACATCTGCTGGCACAGGGGGCCTAACCATCATCCAAGCCTTCAAATCACCTGAAAATAAACTCCTTAAATTAGAACTCACTGGTAGCCAAGGAGATGTCATGCAAGAAAGCATGAAAACAGCTCGAACTGTGGCATGGAATTTGTTACCAGAGGATATAAAGGAAACCTTTACGTCACGAATGCCGTTTGGATTACATATCCATGTCCCTGAAACCTCGACCCCAAAGGACGGGCCATCAGCAGGCGGAGCCATCACAACCGCCATTCTGTCACAGCTTACAGGGATTCCAGTTAGACCCAATGTGGCTACAACTGGTGAAAGCGATCTTAATGGCAATATCAGTAAAATAGGGGGATTGGAATACAAGTTAAATGGTGCAAAAAAGGCAGGGACTACCCACATCGTTATCCCAGAAGAAAACAGACCTGATTTGAACCAAATTATGGAACGAGATCCCGATCTATTTGGTAGCGATTTCAGAGTCAGCTGCGTATCACGAATAGAACAATTATTGGAGCATATTCTTGTTCCTAATAAGATACGTTGGGATAATCCACAAACGCACTCTTATGGAGGTCCATTAATAGACCGCTCAACAAGTACACAATCTCCAACAAGGATGCTTGACGAACAAAGAGCCTCTCCCAATATACCCCTTGAAATGAAGGAATCACCGACAACCAAACATGGCGTATCTGTTATTATTTCAGTGGATCCAGCACAGTCACCTCCACGAAAATGACAAGCTACCTCACCACCTGACATGAAAGTGAAAGTCGATGAAGACAAAGAAAATGCGCCACCCCTCCATTAGAACCAGCTAATGGTAAAAAAACAAGAGGCCTTAATGCCATCTCCCACGAAGAAAGCCCAAGAAAGCGATTAAAACAGTCACTTTAGCATTACGGTTACACCCCAGTGGGAGGAGTAAACCGTAATTCCTCTATATAACCTAATTCAAGAAGCCCCGCTAGTTTATGCCAAGACGAATCGGCGTCTTTAATCCAGACATCGCCTGTCCCTGGCTGGATAGTAAATCGCCCGGTCTCTTTATTAAAATGAAGGAGAGCATGACCATCCCTTAACCCTTCTATAACGATCCGATCAAACATCTTCGCTGGACCAATGGTGGCAAATCTCTCATAAATAAGATCTGCAGGAATCAAAACATCTGATATCGGAACATTCTGTTCTTGTGGGGCTAAAGAGGCCGCTATTTGAGTACTCACGGATCTCTCTAGGGCGAGACTATTATGACTAGGAGGCGACTCAGAGACTACCTGTAAGACATCACTCATATAACGTTGTATCTCAACAGGGCTTTCTAAGTTAAATAAAGGGGACATTGAACAAATAGTCACGAGATACTCACCTAAATAGAACTTGTGTTTGTCTGTAATCTGGGACCCTCTATCGGTAGCAACTCTGAAAAAAAGAGTCACATTAGTAACCCCCTTATCGACCGAACATAGGCAGTGAACCTTTGATTCACGAGTCTTAATCTCTAGAATATTCCCAATTTCCGTAACCGCGTCAATTTGAACAAATTCACCGTCATTAACAGCTACGTTTTCGCCCGTTTCATCAAATAAGATATGATGCTCTTTCCTAATGCAACAGTTTTTTCTCAGCTCAGTGTTTAACAGCACGGAGCTTTGAATGACATCGTCTTGAGATTCCTCAGAATGTATAGGTGGAGCACTGAGCCAGGTTCCTAATAAGGACCCTCTATCCTGAATCTGGATCTGGTTCTCTGCATCGATTATTAATATGGCATGATCGCGGGATAACCCATTAGTTATATCAAAGAGATTCCAATTTCGCCCAAGATTAAATGACTCAGAAAGTGGAATACATACCTTGGTCATGCTACCGTCTAACTGCAATTCAATAAACCTAAAGGATTGGCGTCTCTCCAAGGCCTTCTCTGATGAAAATAGTACCTGCGGATCAAAGAGCCGCTCCCGACGATCCACGCCCGTGTTGATCACGCTTAATATCCCTGAAGTGTTGCTATAGGCCCTAAGATAGGGCTCAATAATAGACTCTGATATCTCCTTAACCTCACATATGGCCATCTGATTGGTTACTTGGTTATAAGATAATACCTTCTCGTTAAGATGACCTAATATAACGATAGTCTGATCACCCAAACGACATCTATCAGAAGCCCCCTCTAACACTGTTTTTGGGAAAGGCAGGCGAATTAAATGACCGTCATCATATTCAATCCATTTATTGCCCGTTGTATCTTGAACAACATTAAAACATGCGCCATCTAAACCTTGAGATAACTCACTAAAGAAAGGCTTGCGCTGCTCCTGAGAAAGGAGTTCTAATGGTGTCTTCCCCTCCTCATTCTTGTCCAAAAGAAGCAAAAGCCCTTCTTCTTGATGAAGAAATAACTTAAATAGGATTGGCATATTTTGTCGAACGGCTTTATGTAGGATAGTATCTCCTAAACTAAAACGACCTCTCATTTGGGACGTAACAAAGACCTCTTTATCATCCTCTAATGCCTTGATAGCTGGCGTATCTTTAGATAGCCCCTGTATCTCTCCCCGACATAATGGACACGTAAGATGTTCCTTGCGCCATGTTTCTA
>CAZIOF010000050.1:0-5019 GCA_964540745.1 uncultured Candidatus Marinamargulisbacteria bacterium | reverse complement strand
ATTTGAACAATGCGTTACCGCATGTGTCCAACATCAACAACCTAAGGCTCTGGAAGCTGTTTTAGATCGTATTTCAACATTACCCCCGATTAATCAAAGACAAATCCTAGAGATCGTAGACTCAAATAGAGATACACTTACACACCATCTTGTTCGACACGATTGGACTAATTTATGGGAATTCATGCGTATGAAGGGGTTAAGCGTGTCATTGGATCAAGACACCCCCAATGACAACGGATTTCCACCTATTCTAGTCGCCTGTGCCCATGGCAGCCATGAGTGGATCCAGGATTTATGGACAACCGTTTCCCACCCCTATAAAACCAAGAATGGCACCACCCCTCTACAAGCGTTAGTACAACATTACCCCTCTGACCAACCAGACGAATAATCTCGCTATAAAACCTGTATGGAAGGGTTTATTCTCTATGGTTCAACGCCACAAGCCGATGACCGAAGGTTAGATTGTCTACACTTAGCTATCAAAACAAAAGATACTGATTTAGTCGACTTTTTAAGAGCCCAACTTAACGCCGTAAGAAAACGTAACAGACTTAATCCCATGGTCTTCACTACCAAAGATATGAAAGTCGCGATGGCAACCAGCTCCCTTGAAATGGCAAGAACCATCCATTCTAATAGTATCTACAACCGCGTTGCTTTATTCATTCATTATCTACAACACACTAGCGCTTGTCTTTAAACATACACCCTCGTCTTATAAGGCCTATTTTGGCACGCCCTGTTTAATGTACTACGCCAAAAAAGGCTGCTACCCTCCTTTCATAAAAACATAAAATAAAGTCGGCAAAAAATAGGACCCTATACACAACCCTATTAACGAACAAACACCCTCAAACGTGTCCGGCGTAGGAACAGGTATTTTTAATAGAGAAAAAACAAGTCCAATCACCGTTCCTGAAGTTAAACATATTAGCCAAGTCATTAGCCCACCTCCTTATCGGCAAACAAAGGTTCCCATTGTTTTCTAAATATTAAAGAGATGACATAACATATGATTAAAAACCCTGTCCCATTTAAATCTTCAAATTCAAGAGGAAAGGAAAACAAGGCAACCGCAATAATAGGGAATAAGGGGTATGGCCTAAAAAAATAGATTTTATCTAAAAACCGAAAAATTGATTTGATTACATCATGCTGCATAATGCCCCTCTTTCTTTTTGTTTGTAAAATAGTCAATAGATCTTTTGACTTCCGTTAAGACCGTATGTTCATCTCTCTTAGAGAGTTTATTTTTTTGAGGGGTCATCCCTTTCAAGGCTATTTCTAGTATAATCGGAACTTGGGGAAAAGCTTCTTGAATAACAGGTAAAAGATGCTGAAAAGAAATATGCCCTGAGCCTAGACCTAATCGATTTGAATCAGAAAGATGGATTAATCCCATACAGTCTTTTGCCTCTTCGAATGCAGCCCTAATACTGGATTCTTCAATACTGTTGATAGTATTGGATACCTGTAAAGATCTGCAAGGCGAAAATGCTTTTATCAAAGCCTTTAAAAATGGGTATCATACTTGTTTGGAATTTATATAACTTGTTCGACTACTACAGCAGACGATCCATTGGATTCTACCTTGAATACCTTTTGCATTGATCCACCAACTTTTACTACACCTTTAAATCGAGGGATTGCCTTTTCAGATCTATCCCTTTGTCGATCTTTATCTAAATACTCAATTAATTGTTGAAATTGGATTTCAGTTAATTCACCAACATTTAAAGAGTGAGACGTTAATCGGAGTTTCAGTGATTCAGATACATCCTCTTCATCAGGTAAATCGTCAAACGTTTGAGGATCAAGTGTTGCCCCTTCAAATAAATGCTGTAAGTCTTGTATATCTCCTTTTTTAACATCTACTATTTGAATATTTCGATCATCTAATCCAGGATTTGCAGCACAAATGAGTTGCTGGATATGTTTAATGCGCGGCGCTTGATTTCCTGATCCATGCCTTGTATTAATAATCCATCGTGAAGCAACTAACTGATCAAAATATACTTCAAGATCAGGATTTTGATCAAAGAACCTTTGTCGATCTTGTTTTGATTGAAAAATCTGTAAAGGAATCGCATCCCAATTTGCGTCATCGGGATTAATAACGGTTACGAGATGTGTATACATCATACGGCCCAGAGGATCGGCTGACTGTTCCTGAAGTACTTCCTGACCCAGTCCTACACCTGTAATTTCAGTAACAAAATGATGTCTTCCAAACCCCTGATGCCCAACTTGCACACGATCAAAAACGGTTTTCAGCTCCTTAACTTCATCCTGCCCGCAACAAACACACCCTCCTGAAATGGGATACACATCAGGATTAGCAGGAGTTGTAACCACCGATTTTTCTTCTTCTGCGGTAATGGGTAACAGAGGATCTAAAACATCTTGTTTGAAAGATTGATATTCTTCATCTTTTGCCTTTTCTTCACGATAATGATGAAATAATGTGACTTTACCTGGTATTGGAGTGGCTCCTCCAAATGAAGCAGCATCAAAACCGCCTGCACCATCGTTTTGCACTTGAAAGAATCCTAGACCACCTTCATTTTCTAGTCGTCTTAGTAAGGTCGTTTTTCCAGACCCTAACATACCTTGAAAAATAACACTCTTTTTAGGTGATACTAGTTCTCTTATTGCAACTTCTGGAGTTTTGCTAGCGAAATTAACATCCCTAGGTTTACTCACATCACGATGATCTTCTTGTTTATGACCTCTTTTACCTGAAATCGCACTTGTTTTACCATCTCCACGAAGACTTTGCGTAACCTCGGCTCTTAACTTTTGATGTAATTTAATTTGACCTAGCTTTAATCCAAGACCGCCATATTCAGGCACTTCAGATAAGTTCAATAACCAGGAAGAAAGAAGTTTATCTACCATTGAATTTGCTGCTAACAATTCGTTTTTGGTTAGACCAACAACTGCTTTATTTGATTCAATGTCAACATCTCCGCTAGATAAAATATCTACTTCCCATTGGTAAACTCGATCCAACAAATGGAGAGAAACCCATTGGAGTTCTTCTAATTCAGGTTGAAGAGAACCATAAGTGCTGGTTCCGTGATATCGACGATAAAGTTCGTCGTAAATTGTTTTTAACTGATTGGCCAACATCAATGCCTGTTTAGGGTTTGTTTCTCGATTTAAATCTTTTGTATATTCCTCTATCTGCTCTAATACAGGTTGAGAATCTATTCCTATTACCTTACAAATACGCGCCATGGTTTCGGGATAACATTTAGTTAGACCAAATTTCACCATACCGTTTAATTCAAATTTAGAACATTCTGGACAACAAATCTCGTAGGCATCCAATAGAGCTTTGGTTTCTTTTGATTCATATAAAATAGCTTCCCATGTTTGCCATGTTGCCTGAGTAGCGTGATCCGCTTCTCCGTAAGTCTCTACAGCGGCACTATGAACCAACTCAAACAAAAATCGGCTTGTGTGCCAGGTATCGAAAAATACTGGGAAGTCACTTGTTTTTTCTTCACCATCTTTTGTAAATCTTACTGAGGATAAAGCCGAATCAATATCTACATTTTCAACGTCTAACATTCCATTTGCGACTAAAGATTCAAGGCTAACCGTCTGTGGTTTTTGACTAGTTCCATTTTTCCATTTTTCTATGAGATCTTGGAATAATGCATTTTGCTGATCGAATAGAGACTCATCGTCCCATCTAGCATCCTCTTTCTTTTGATTGTATCGTTGGAAAGATAATTGCTTAATTTGAGTTAACACATCTTCATCAAATTCAAGTGTTGAAAGCTTTTGTAAAACTCGTTCAGCAAGTGCTCCTGGAATACCATGGTTTTGACCTGCATACAATGGTTGTATAGGTGATCCAACAGATGCGTTCACTAAAGCTCTGACTATTTTTTCTGAAATCTTTGAAGGGAACTCTGTCAGATATTTACACTGCCCAATTCCATACCGAAAGGCATTATCAATATTATGCTGGGTTTTATCTTTTTGAACAGCATGATGAATTTCCAAACATTTTCCAGAAGCATATTGTCTTTTTGTTGATTCGGTTAATGTAGGGTTATGCGGAAGTGTTAAATCAGCATGTCGAGCAACATAGCTTGCTTGAGGACTTAGAAACTCTCCCTTCAAGGTTTCCAATTCTCGTTTTATGGGACTAGGTTTTGTTGAACATAACAATTGGTCAGTTTTTTGAACAATTGAAGCTACGCTTTTTTTCTCCATTTGTGGGGACCTTTTACTTTCCAAATGAGGAGACTCTTCATCAGGATCTGAAAATAAACTCGAAACAGAGTCCCTCCTCACTAAGGTAATTTGTGGGGACCTTTTACTTTCCAAATGAGGAGACGCTTCATCAGGATCTGAACATAAACTCGAAACAGAGTTACTCCTCACTAAGGAAGGTTCTGATTCTAGCCGTCTTTTAACGTGCCCCTGAGTTAGACGAGTGGTTTGCACTTTTGCAAGGCGTAAATGATGATTAAATGTTTCTGTATTATCAAACCTATGATCACAATAAGTAAATTGGTCTGATAACTTGCTTGAACCACGTTGAGTAGGTTCATATACTCTTCCATGAGATGAAATATCAGATGGATGAGGCGTATCAAATAGATTAGGCTCAACGCCTTCCAACTGGCTTTGAAATGAACTATCGAGTTGCAGTACAAGTGTTTGTCCAGAACGCGTTCTTAGAAAAAAAGTATCATATTGACTAATTCCTGCATTGGCTCTTGCTTTAATGGTACATCCATCTGCCCACCCCCAAATACCTGTTAAGGTAAATTCTGGCTTGCTGAGTGCATCTTGTAAAAATTGAAGATTTTCAACTCTTCTTTCAAGCCGTTTAACAAGATTAACATCAAGTCGAGAGGTTGTGCTTCGAGCAGCAATTAAGCGGGTTTTTGTTAGGCGTTGTGCCCCAGAAAAATCAAAACTGATAGAAGGAGTGGAAGATGTTCTGGGTATTTTAGCTAAAGCTTCATTACGCGCCCTATTGACAGACGT
>CAZIOF010000049.1:0-5336 GCA_964540745.1 uncultured Candidatus Marinamargulisbacteria bacterium | reverse complement strand
AAAAATTTTCAGGTGATATAGTACAAACAGAAAAGAAGCTGGTTTAAGGAGGCAATTACATAAAACGATATATTTTGAACGGACACATTAGAGCTAAATCAGTGAGATTAATTGATAACGAAGGAAATCAATTAGGTGTTGTAGAGATAGATGAAGCGATTCGACTTGCAAAGGAAAAAGACTTAGATTTATTATTGGTGTCTGAAACGGCAGATCCACCAGTATGTAAAATAATTAATTTTGGCCAATTTAAGTATCAACAAGCAAAAAAGGATAAATTGACAAAAAAGAGTAGTCGTCAAAATGTTCTAAAAGAGCTTAAAATGAGCCCGAAGATAGGGCAAAATGATTATCAGATACGAGTTAATAGAGGACGGGAATTCCTAAAAAAGGGATATCGTGTTAAACTATCCATTCCATTCCGAGGGCGTGAAATAGTTCATCCGGAATTAGGGCAGGAATTAGTTAGGAAATATTTGGAAAGTGTGAGTGATGTAGGGCTCCCTGATGGCATAGTAAATTCAGCACATAGGTCCCTCGTTGTTATCATCAATCCAAAAACGTGAGGTTTTAAGATGAAACGAAAGTTAAAAACAAGAAAAGCGGCTGCAAAGCGATTTAAAGTAACAGGATCAGGAAAAGTTCGCCGTTATGCAAGTGGAAGGCGCCATTTACTTGAGCATAAAGCGCCAAATAAAAAGAAAGCAAAGCGTAAGCCATTAGGAGTAAGTGATTCGGATATGAAAAAAATCAAATCAATGCTCCCTGGTTTAAAATAGAGGTGAATCATGTCTAGAGTAAAACGAGGTAACGTCGCTCGTAAAAGACGAAAGAAAATACTAGATTTAGCAAAAGGGTTTAGAGGTGGATTATCTAAATTATACAGACCGGCACACCAGGCCGTCTTACATGCGTTAAGTAACAAGTATAGAGATCGAAGGCTAAGAAAACGTAGCTTTAGAAGTCTATGGATTGTTAGAATAAATGCGGGCCTTATTGAGCATGGTATTTCCTATTCAAAGTTTATGGGGATGCTTCAAAAGAAGAGTGTACAGCTAAATCGAAAAACTTTATCCCAACTTGCAGCGACTGAAAAAGACATTTTTGACGATGTTGTAAAACAGGTAACAGCCTAAAAAGGAACTTTTATGATAGAAATGCAACTTGGTGGGCTAGGATTTGATCCCAAGAATATGTCGCCCATTGTTCTTTTGCGAGATGCAGAGGAAAGAAACTTTTTACCTATATGGATAGGCATGTTTGAGGCGGCAGCAATTGCAATGGAATTGCAGGAATTTAAACCTCCTCGTCCAATGACGCATGATCTTTGTTCAAAGATTATCGGGCTCTTAAAAGCGAGTATAAGCAGAGTTGTTATAAACGAGATAGTAGATAATACTTTCTACGCAGTGATTGAACTTAAAGTTTCTAAAAGTGAAAAACCAATTAAAATAGATTCTCGTCCTTCAGATGCAATTGCATTAGCTGTACGGTCAAACACACCGATATTTGTTTCTGAAGCGGTGATGTTGAAGGCTAAAATGGTTAACGCCGAAAAAGATGAAGAAGAGACTAAGAAGTTTAAAGACTTTATTGATAATATCAATCCAGACGACTTCTCCAAATACTGCGACGACAGATAATTATTTGCGCTCGTAGCTCAGCTGGATAGAGCAACGGACTTCTAATCCGTAGGTCGGAGGTTCGAATCCTCCCGGGCGCACCAGAATTCTCAATCATACCCTTAGTCTTTGTAAGACTAGACTATAAAATGTGTGAGTGACACCGGATTTTAGGCATGCTATTGGGAGTTTATAAATGGGAATTTATAATCAATATCTTTTACCAAAGTTGTTAGACTGTTGTTGTAGTATCGCCGAGATCGAAAAATATAGAAAAAAATGGATTCCCTATGCTAGTGGAAATATTCTAGAGGTAGGCATCGGTTCTGGCTTGAATTTGCCTTTTTATAAAAACGCTAAATTAAATAAATTATGGGGAATAGATCCATCAGAAGAATTGATTAGCATGGCCTCAAAAGTAGCCGTGAAAGAACAGCTAGATGTTCAGTTTATTCACGGAAGTGCTACTCAAATTCCTCTTCCAAATAATGTTATAGATGATGTCATCATGACATATACAATGTGTTCTATTTTAGAAATTGAGTTAGTACTTAAGGAAATAAAAAGAGTCCTTAAACCAGACGGTCAACTCATATTTTGTGAACATGGTCGATCGCCAGATAATAAGGTTGAAAAGTGGCAAAATCGGATTAGCCCAATCTGGAAGATCCTGTTTGGAGGCTGCGAGATTAATAAAGATATTCCAAGGTTAATGAGTGACTCAGGGTATACAATCCAACAATTAGAGCGTGAATATCTTTTAAATACGCCTAAAATTGCAGGGTATAACTATGCAGGAGTAGCAACATTAAACTCAGTAGGTTAGTAGGGAATCTGTGCCACAGCAATAGTAATGCGGTGTCATTATATTAATAGGAGATAGATAGAATGACGTTTAGTAGTTCATTTGTATTATTTCGTACGATGTTCATTTTGGACTAATGCCAGGGCCCAGAGCTTTTGCGGTGGGAGCAAGATCCATGTCTTCAGGGTTTTTACATGGTCTTCTTGTAGCAATAGGGATTGTCGGGGGCGATTTTGTATTTATACTCTTGGCTATTTCTGGTGTGTCTGTCTTAGTTTAAACAATGGGTAGCTTGTTTCTAGTGATTAATTATGGAGCCGCCGCCTATCTAATACGGCTGGGAATCGGGATAAGGGGTTCAAAATCACAGTCTACCAATATGTTGGGGATCAAGGATGTGCCGTAGCTATCAAACTTTCTATGTGGGTTATTTATAACGTTAGGAGATCCAAAAGCCATTTTATTTTACCTTAATTTCTTTCCTGCTTTTTTTGGGCAGTCTTTTTTGGCATGGCATCCTCTCTAGATATCAATATAAAAAGTGTCGTTAATTATATAGATGACTATGAGTATATTATAAAGGAAATAAGGCGTTTAGTTGCTAGGATTAATAAGGAGGGGTAACCCCTAGATTGTGTCACAGGATGTGATAACAACCTACGGATCACCCCTGTGGTGTTAGGCGGCCTTTTTGTCGGTATCAGTGGCGACTATGTCGGTGCTCTGAATCGGCGGTGTGGGTGCTAATCGTTCAAGAACTTGAAAGTTTTCACCAATCACTTCGGTGACCCATTTTCGTTGTTCATCCTTTTCGTAGTTTCGAATCTTTAACTTTCCCCATAACAGAATAGGTGATCCTTTTCTGAGTAGTCGTAGGCTATATTCTGCCAATCGTCCCCAAAGTGTAATGGGAATAAAGTCTGTTTCCTGTAGTCCTTCGCCATTTTTATAGGAACGGGTTACCGCAAGAAAAAATGTTGTTTTGCAAGACGTTGTTGAAATTTGTTTGAATTCGGGCTCTTTAGTTAATCGTCCCGCTAAAATAACTTGATTATAATTACAAGCCATTAAGTCCTCCTTTTTTTATCTAAAATCTTGAGTTTAGGATCCTAATTCTAGAGAAGAGTGTAATAAAAAGGGCTAGTTATGTCAAGAAAATATATATCTATAAAATAGTTGACGTGATGGTTATTTCTTTAATAACGCGGCCTCTTCAATTAAAGCCTGATTATTTGTTTGAGTGCCAAGTTGGACAAGCACTTGTTCTAATATGGATTGGTGCTCAGAAGAGGGATCTAACGTCCAGCACCGTCGTAATGAAGCCAGGCCTTTGAATGGGGCATTGAGTTGGATATGAGCTAAACCTAAAAGATAATAGGCTTTCGCATGTTCCTTAGGGGTAAGAGACCGGCTATTGTTAAGACAGTAGATAAGGTGTGTACGTGCTTGGGCGAAATCTTTTTGAATGAAAAAGTGGATTACGGCTACATTGAAATGGAGCTTGGGGTGTTCGGGTGCCAATTGAAGCCCTTTATTGTAGTAAGTCATAGCCTCATCAGGGGCCTTATTATTTTTATGTAGTAGCCCTAAATTTAGGTAGGCTTCTATAAAAGTAGGGTTCAAGTTAATGGCGTTTTCAAAATGAGCCTTAGCTTTAGCAATGTCTGATTGTCTTAGGTAGGCTTTTGCTAAATTATGATGAGCGCCCGCATAATCAGGTCTAATGGCAATCGCTTTTTGATAGTAAGTGAGGCTTTCTTGAATAGCGCCTCGTTTAAGACTTAAGTCACCAAGGTTGAGATAGGTAACCGCATTCTTATTAGGGTATTGTTGTTGAAGCATGGTCCAAAAAGACGTTGAATCTTGCCAACGAGGAAGTTGGTTATGTGTTAAGAGTCCTAAGCCCATGAGGAGACTAAGTAACAGACTTAAAACTAAAGGCTTACCGCGCGTTCTGTATCTTGATACAAGAAGCAGAAGGCAACCAGAAAGAAAAAGGCCATAAACTGGAATAGTTGCCAAATAGGTCCAACGATCGGCGTGGGTAATGCGTCCTACCTGGGTAAGGCCCAACATAGGAAACACAAGAAGGATATAGAGTGTAAGACAGATGAACAGTGCTGGGTACCGTTTTCGAAGAAGCCAACTACCCAAAAGGCTAATAAAAACAATAAAAGAACTTGCAATAGCTAAAAATTGGTCCCATCCTACTTTTAGAAAGGGGTAATGTGCAGAAAGATGGAACGGCCACAAGGTTTTTTGAATATAAAAAAGAAGCTTAGGGTTAAGACTTGCCACGCGTTGAGAGAGACTTAGGCTATTTACAGGCGCAAAGGCATGAAACGCATGCTGGCCAATAACAGTTGTGACAATAAGGAGTATAGCAAGACCAATAAAAGGGCCTTTTTCTATGAGAAGGGCGGTGATAGTCTTTTTGTTATAGCGTCTCAACGGCCAATTATCTAGAAGGATTAACGTGAAAGGGAGTGTGACAGCAGTTGGTTTTGAAGCAGTGGCAAGGAGGGCTAAACCAACGGTCCTAAGGTAGGCCACAGAGCGCATAGAGGGGGTCGGTTGTTTGCAATAATAGAGATAGGAGATGATAGTGGCCAGGTAAAAGAAGGTACAAGTCAGATCCTTACGATCAGAGATCCACGCAACAGCCTCCACACGTAATGGATGGAGCGCCCAACATAAACTAACGCCTAGACAAAGCCACCAAGAAGAGTGTTTAGATATGGATGAGTGGATATCCCTAACAAGGAGATGCAATAACCAGGTTAACAGGCATGTTGAGAGAATATGCCAGCAGACATTATGGAGATGATGAGCACCCGCATTGAACCCAAAAAGTGCCACATCAACGACATGTCTAAGCCAAGATACAGGCATCCAGTAAATATGAATCT
>CAZIOF010000048.1:0-11088 GCA_964540745.1 uncultured Candidatus Marinamargulisbacteria bacterium | reverse complement strand
GACTGTACACCCAGTGAGACGCCAATCACCTAACACCTCTTGCGCTTTTTGAAGAACAAGTAATTCAGCATGGGCCATAGCATCTTTTCTCTCTTCTTTAAGATTATACGCCTGAGCAATCACATTATGGTCATGGACAACAATAGCGCCAACAGGAACCTCGCCTTGTAAAGAAGCTTGTTTGGCTAATACCAACGCCTGCGCTAAATAGTTACTATCAGTCATGGTGTGATTATATAATCTGAACAAGCAATAAACAACTAAACGAGTTGTAATGATAACAAGTAATAGTAACCTAGGCCTCACTTACATAAAACGTTCCCTCCCCATAAATTAAAATAATTTATCAAAAACACCCAACATAAGATTGCCTAAAACATAGTATCCAGTCATAATAATACCTGGCTTAAACAAGGTTACCAAAAAATCAATCCATTTCAATCCTGCAGTTCGATATGAAATATCAGAGTGGCCTAATCTTACGTTTATAAGTCGATTAACCCGTTTTTAAAATACCATGACATAATTTTCCGAAATCACTGTAAAAGAGGTGAAAAATGGAAAAAGATTCTTTTCTCAACAATTTTAAAGACATTCTGGGAAAGGCCATACACTTAGGGACCCTTATGAGTTCCTCTAAATCGAATAAGCTTCCCTGCCGTCTTAACACGTTAAAAAGATCACTAAAAAACGTCTTTGGCCATTATCACACCCCAATTTCAGTAACAGCCTTCATTCCATCTATTGAGCGACTAACCCTATCTGTTAATACATCAAAGGAGCTTACCCATGACATTACAATTTAAGGCCTATTTTAAACAACTGATTTCAAAGACCATGTATATGATCCCTGAGGATATTGATGAACAAGAACTCTTTTCTAATTATGGATTAGAATCTACCACCCTAGTTAAATTACTCGCTAAAATTAATAGCACCTATCATATCGATATCAAATTAGACGATATTCTCACACGCCAGACCTTCGATGAAAGTTCTCAGTTCATTCAAAACCATATCACTAAAAGAGTACCCGGTCTTCAACATGAATAAAACATACTATGAGTCTATTCCCAATCCAATGTAGCTCTTTCAAACTGGAGGTTTCTAACTCATATACAAACGTTGTTTTAGACATAATTCATGTCAAGATTCTTTATTCTAGTTAGAATACATTCTCAGAAAAGAAAGAACTGAAACAACTTTAGATATGTATTCAAAGAAAATTAATTATAGGTTTACAAACATAAAAGACAGAATAATTATCCAAGGTAATCATTACACAGATTTCTTTCGAGAAAACACTAATCGTTAATGGATTCTGCCATAAAAGACGCCATAGGAGACTTTTTTCTACACAATATTCAATATATTGACCCTGCTTTATTTGGGTTACCTCCTGTGGCCCTTACCTGTTAAAACCTCGCCAACGACTACTCATACAACACTGTTGGAATGCTATTAAAGATGCAGAGATCTCTATCCACACGCTAAAAAGAAAAAGTTAGGGATTTTTATTGCATCAAACGGCATATGCGTAAGTCTACGACGGTTTCAAACCCGTCCCTTCAAAATAATCCCATCAGAAAATAATCCGGTATCGATTATATCTGAACAGTCATATGACCAATTTAGAACCATCACCCAAAACCAATTATCCAAAATCATGCATATACCCCTTGACCAGTTAAAGGATACAAAACCCTTTGAGAAATTAGTGGTTGATTCGCTCATGATTATTAATCTAACGAATTATTTTGAAAAAAAACTAGGCCCTATCCCTAAAATACGCTTCTCCGATGACCCAACAATCACAACATTAGCAACACAATTATCTAAAACCTATACGTGATTAATCACATTACTAGATTCTGAAAACTATTTTCATCACACAACTATTAACGATCCTGACGTTTCAATACAACCACCGTTTCTAAATGTACAGTTTGAGGAAACATATCTACGGGCTGTATCTTGGATATGCTATAACAGTCTGCTGTTAAAACGCTTAAATCACGTGCTAACGACGACGGATAACAACTCACATAAACGAGTACCTTAGGCATTAATCGACATATTGTCTCCAAGAATACAGATGAACATCCTTTACGCGGCGGATCAATGATCACAATATCCTCAGGAATGGGTGCTTGTTGAGCCAAATAAACCTGTACATCAGACGCTAAACACATGATATTATCAACATGATTAAGCGTTATATTTTCACGTGCATGACAAACCGCGACCTCATTTTCTTCAACACAAATCACTTTCTTAACCTTCTTTGCTAAAGACAGTCCGATAGTTCCAACACCTGAATAGAGGTCCCAAACAGTGTCATCTAAGGTTAAACCCGCCTCGCGTTGAACAACCTCATAAAGCTCTTTTGTTTGAACTGGATTAGATTGAAAAAAAGAGGACAAGGAAAAACGAAAGGCCCTCTCACCTATCCTATCCGTAATATATGAATCGCCCCATAATACATTATTGTCAGACCCCAATACAGTATCAGTCTGTTCACTATTAATATTTAGTAGAACACTCTTTAAGGTCTTTATAGATTGTAATTTCAGGATCAATTCCTGATAGTCATCAGTCATAGATGTGGCTACAAGTCCCACCATCACGTCATTAGTTGTAACACCGATACGAACCACCACATATCGTAAAATGCCATGATGCGAACCCTCATCATAAAGGGATATGGCTGTTATATTCAACCATTCCTTTACAATAGCCAATACGTCATTGACTAAAGGATGTTGAATGAAACAGGTCTCTATATCAATCACACGATGAGAATGACGTGCGTATAGGCCTATGGATGGTCGCCCTGTTTTAGCATCTCTCTTCACAACAAACTGTGCTTTATTACGATAATATAAATGAAGTGGTGATGGGATGGTGGGCTGAATCTTACCGCTATTCAATGACTGGTCCTCAAAAGAATCCTTCAACATATGTTCTTTAAAAGCAATCTGAGCAAGGTAACGTTGATGCTGTAACTGACAACCGCCACATCGAGAGGCCACAGGACAAGGCGGCACTATCCGATCCTTAGACGAATACTCAATCGATAAACATTTCCCAAACCCATGGCTCTTATTAAGCTTAATGAGTTTAAATGTCACCTGTTCGCCAGGTAAAGTATTCGGGATAATAAGCTTAACCCCATGTAGCCAGGCTATTCCATCACCTTTAGGACCAAGATCTTTAATTTGGACTGAATAAGTCCCATTCTTTTTTAAAGGATTACAGACTTTACTGTTATCTTTTGACATAGCCAATTAGTTACCCTACAAGGACAACCCAAATTCTACAAGATAAAATCAATTCACACTCAAACGAAAGCCTTTACCTTCATCATCAATCATACCAAACTTTGACTCATAATTTGCAATATTCTGATTAAGCATCGTCACCAATCGCTTAATATTACTTGGGCTCATTATGACACGAGATGAAACCTTCATTTTCTGAAGATTCGGTTGAAAGAAAGAAAAATCGAGTACAAATTCATCTTTAGAAAAATTAGACAGAACAACATTTGTATAGAGCCCCTGGGCAATTTCTTCAGAGATATCAACCTGGATATTCACCTTTTTATTATCTTTTTTATCCATCTAAGTATCCTTGTTCCTCATCAGTTCGAAGAATATGATCAACAGACAACTCGCCACCACCATGAACAAAACATAGTATCAAAAGAAATAGTACTAATCCCGAAAACTCTAACGACTGCGACATATTAAATAGACCTTCTTGAATATGAACAACAAAAACAGCGCCCAATAAAATTGGCATCTGAATTAACGCTGAAAGACGTGTCAACAATCCGATGGCTAACAAAAGTCCACCACAAAGATGGGCTAACTGTATATAATGAACAATCAACTGGGGCATGACATTAAATGAGTCTTTATCAATAAACATAGCCAAATATTCGGGATTAACCATTGCATGTACACCCCGAATGAAAAGACCTATCCCCAAATACATCCGAACAAAATCAAAACAATAATCTTTATGCGAATTTAACCATTCTGAAAACTCCTTCAAATAGGGCATCCATGTCCTCCACGTTTTTCAATTAGAATTTTAATACTGAATAAAGGTAGTGTAACATAACTCAATCCCGAACAAAAAACCTTATACTTCAACCGTCTGTTTTCTAGGCGAGTAAACATGACTACAATGACCATAATAGACCTCTGCACACTCCATAAGAGTTTCCGATAAGGTGGGGTGAGGATGAACCGTCAACGCCAAATCCTTTGCTGTGGCGCCCATCTCAACCGCAAGAACCCCTTCACTAATCAAATCACCTGCATGGTCACCGACAATACCCACTCCAAGAATCCGATCTGTTTCAGGATCAATTATCATTTTTGTTAATCCATCAGTACTACCAAGTGTTAACGCACGTCCAGATGCTGCCCAAGGAAACTTTGCCACAGCCACATTAAGCCCCTTATCCTTAGCTTCCATCTCAGTCACACCACACCAAGCCACTTCTGGTTGTGTAAAAACAACTGCAGGAATAATCACATCTTTAAAGACAGATTGTCCGCCCATAATGGTATCAACCGCAATACGAGCCTCCTTAGATGCCTTATGTGCTAATAGTGTACCGCCAGCAACATCACCAATCGCATAAATATTAGAAACCGACGTTTGCTGATTCTCATTAACTTGAATAAAACCCTTCGCATCACAGGTAATATCAGCATTAACTAATCCTAAATCCACGGTATTTGGAGAACGACCAATGGAGACAAGTACCTTATCATAAGTCTCTTGCGTACGTTTACCGTCACAAGACATAGCTACTTTAATCGTTTTACCGGACGTAGACATCTTCTCAACTTTTGTCTTTAAACGGATACTCTGAAACCGCTTTTTTGCTGTTGCCATAACAGGACGAACTAAATCACGATCAGCACCCATTAAAATGCCATCGAATGCTTCAACCACATCAACTTTACTACCAAGTGCTGAATAAACAAGGCCCAACTCCATACCTATATAGCCACCACCCACAACAAGTAGTGATTGAGGTATATCCGCCAATTCAAGCGCCTCAGTGGACGTCATAATACGCTTATTACCCAAATCAAATGCCCCAGGTAAAGCCGGCGTAGATCCTACTGCTATAATACAGGAATTAAAGGCAACAAATTGCTGTCCATTAGACGTTTCAACACGAACGGTTTCTGTGTCTTCAAAATGAGCACGCCCATGAACAACATCAACACCCCGTTTTTTTGCCAGCCCCTGAATACCAGACGATAAGGTCTTTATAACATCATTTTTCCAAGACCGCATCGTATCCAAATCAATCGTGGGCTCACTAAATGTAACACCGTGAGAAGACGCCTCTTTAGCATCTGTCAATAACTTAGTAATATGAAGTAAAGCTTTAGATGGAATACAACCCCGATTTAAACAAACACCACCTAAACTATCAGAAATATCAACTAATAAAACTTTGCTCCCATGGTCTGAAGCTGAAAAGGCAGCTGCATAACCACCTGGGCCGGCACCTATAACTAAAACATCTGTTTTAATACGATTCATTTAACGCTCTCCTCTCCCTTTTCAAAGGGTAACATCCTTTTTCTTAAAGTGTTCCATTTGCTCAATAAAAGCACGGACAAAACGAGCACCATCAGCACCATCAATGACGCGATGATCATAAGAAACGCCTAGAGGCAACATCACACGAGGAACAAGCTTGTCACCTTGGTATACAGGACGTTTAACCCCTCTAGCCAAGGCAAGTATAGCGACTTCAGGCGCATTAACAATCGGCGTAAACGAAGAGACTCCAAGTCCTCCCAAATTAGAAATCGTAAAGGTTCCTCCTTGAAGGTCCTCAACACTAAGGGTACGCTTACGCGCCTTTTCAGCCACATCATTTAGTTCTTTAGACAATGTGAGCATATCCTTTTTATCCACATCACGAATAACCGGAACAATCAAACCCGAGTCTGTATCCACTGCAATACCAATATGGAAATAGTTCTTCACAATTAATGTTCCATTTGATTCATCATAACTAGCATTAAAATTAGGAAACGCCTTTAACGCTTCCACAACAGCCTTCATCGCAAAAACAGTCAATGTCAACCGCGTCCCTTTTTTCTCATACTTTGGCGCATAAGTTTTACGTAGCGCCATAACATCCGTAATGTCCGCTTCATCAAATTGAGTAACATGAGGAATCAAGGACCAAGATGCTTGCATATTAGCCGCAATTTTTTGCCGTAATGACGACACAGATCTCTCACTTATAGGCCCCCACTTACTAAAATCAGGGAGTGCCTTCTGAGCAGGCTTCTGAGAATTCTCTTTAGCAACAGTCGCCTGAGGCTTAGCAGAAAGTGTTTGCAAATAAGCTAAATACTGACGAACATCTTGCGTCTGAATACGTCCCCCATGACCTGTACCTTGGATACGTGATAAATCTAAACCATATTCCCGTGCCATATGACGAATAGAAGGCGATGCTGCAATCGGGATACCCTCTGGCACATTAGTCGGCGACGATACAACATCGCTTGATACAGAAGGAACAGGAACAGCCACCTGAGAAGACGGCTGTGAAACCGGTTGGGAAGGTTGGACAACCACCGGCACAGGATCTGACGCCTGTTTTCCACCATTTGTCCCTGTACCTTTTAATTGAACGACGATCGTTCCAGTTGACACCATTTCCCCCTCTTTAACTAAAATTTTATCTATAACACCCTCACCAGAACTAGGAACAGGCGCCACTGCCTTATCAGTCTCTAACTCCATAATAGACTGATCTTTCTCAACTTTATCTCCTTCGGAAACAAGTATAGATAATACTGTCGCCGAATCAATGCCATCACCTAAAAACGGTATTTGAACATTCATAATGTCACCTCAATATTACTAAATAACAATACTACAAACATATAGGATATGATTTTTCTGGATCGATTCCTAGATCTTTTATTGCCTGGCTAACCACCGACGCTTCACAACCACCTCTTTTATAAAGTGCATACAAGGCGCCAACAACAGTTGACTCAACATCAACTTCAAAAAACCGTCTTAAATTCGCCCGCGTATCACTTCGTCCAAATCCGTCAGTACCCAAACTAAATAACCCTCCTGGAACCCAAGGGTAAATCTGATCAGACACTATCCTCATATTATCAGAGACAGCAACAAAAGTACCGGTCTCTTTCGCTAAAGAGGACTCTAAGTAAGACAACCTGGGTTTTTTATCAGGATGTAACATATTCCAACGACGTGCAGCCAAAGCCTCCGCACGCAGCCGCTTATAACTAGTAACACTCCATACATCTACTGAAACATTGTAGGTCTTTTGAAGAATCTCTCGTGCCTCTACAGCGGCATTTATTAACGAACCACTACCAAATAAATGAATCTTTTCTAACCCTTTTTTTGTTGTTCCCTTTTTAAATTTATACATGCCTTTTAAAATACCTTCTTCAACACCTGACGGCATCTTAGGCATCTCATAATTTTCATTTCCAACAGTCAGATAATAAAAAATTTCTTCACCGTCTTGAAACATACGTTTTAATCCATCCTGAATAATAATAGCAAGTTCATAAGTAAACGCAGGGTCATAGGCTTGAATCGTTGGAATTGTACTCGCCAGTAAATGACTATGCCCATCTTGATGTTGAAGCCCTTCACCATTTAAGGTCGTACGTCCTGCAGTCCCTCCCAGTAAAAAACCTTTCGCCTTAATATCACCGGAAAGCCACATTTGATCACCTACGCGCTGAAAACCAAACATAGAATAATAAATATAAAACGGAATCATAGGAACACCATGAGTCGAATAACTCGTTCCAGCCGCTATAAACGAACTCATAGAACCTGCCTCATTAATCCCCTCCTCTAAAATTTGGCCATCTTTTGCCTCTTTGTAATACAGAAGAGACGCACTATCAGCCGGCTCATATTGTTGCCCCTCTGGTGCATAAATACCGATCTGACGAAATAAAGACTCCATTCCGAAGGTTCTTGCTTCGTCAGGAATAATGGGAACAATACGAGACCCTATCTCTTTATCTCGTAATAATTTACTCAAAACACGAACAAACGCCATTGTTGTAGATAATTTTTTCTTACCAGAGTCCATAAAAAATTCTTTAAAAGAAGAACGTAATGGAATCTTTAGTGGTTCATAGTCTGTACGTCGCTCAGGCAGATATCCACCCAACTTTTTACGACACTCATGTAAATAACGATTTTCAGAACTCTCTTCAGCTGGTTTATAAAAAGGCGTCTCTACCACATCTTCATCAGAAATGGGAATACCAAATCGTTCACGAAACTCACGAAGTTCTTTCTCATTCATTTTCTTTTGCTGATGTGAAATATTCTTACCTTCACCAGCTTCACCTAAACCATAACCCTTTACTGTTTTAGCCAAAATAACAGTAGGTGCCCCTTTATGATCCACTGCCGCCTTATAAGCTGCATAAACCTTTTCCGGATCATGACCTCCTCGCAACATCTTATGAATTTGACGATCCGTTAAGTGATTAACCATCTCTAATAGCTCTGGATCCTGACCAAAAAAATGCTTTCGCGTATAACTACCGGGCTCTACGGTATATTTTTGATAGTCACCATCAATGGCATTTTCCATGGCTTGACGTAATTTTCCGTGTGAATCTTTCTCAAGTATCGGATCCCAATCCCCACCCCACACTAATTTAATGACATTCCAACCCGCTCCCTTAAAGGACGATTCAAGTTCCTGAATAATTTTCCCATTTCCCCTAACAGGACCATCTAAACGCTGTAAGTTACAATTAATCACAAAAATAAGGTTATCCAATTTCTCACGACTTGCGAGATTAAGACCAGCCAGAGTTTCAGGCTCATCAGATTCACCGTCCCCAACAAAACACCAAACCCGAGACTCTTCACCTGACAAAAAGCCCCGTGCAGTTAAATAACGATTAAACCGTGCCTGATAAACAGATAGTAATGGACCTAAACCCATAGACACCGTCGGAAATTGCCAAAAATTGGGCATTAAATAAGGGTGTGGATAAGACGTCAATCCCCCTCCTGGAGCTAAATCTTGCCTAAAGTTATGAAGATGTTGCGACTCAAATCGACCTTCAAGAAAAGCTCTTGAATAAACGCCCGGTGATGAATGGCCCTGAAAAAAGACTTGGTCAGCTTGATGTTTATCCGTAGAGCTTCGAAAAAAATGATTAAATCCAACTTCATAAAGGGTTGCACAGGAAGCATAAGTTGAAATATGGCCGCCCAATCCATCATTCACACGATTAGCTTTAACCACCATTGCCAAAGCATTCCAACGGCTATAACTACGAATTTTACGTTCAATTTCCAAATTACCTGGATAGGAGGGCTGCTCTGATAAGGGAATAGTATTTAAATAAGGTGTATTCTTAATAAAAGGTGATGAGATACCGCTATTTCTAGTCTCAGATAATAAGTCATCTAATAACTGCTGCGCTGCACGCCCACCTTGATATCGATTAACATATTCTATACTTTCTATACACCTTTTCAACTCTTGTTGGTAATCATGACCCTCGGTACTAACTTGAGGTATTGTTTCCATTTTTTTTTCATCCAAACTCATGTATCATCCTTTACATTGCCATGGAACTAGATAAATCATTAACTATTTAACAAACAGTCATGAAAAACCCATGGCTTCAATATTTTTTATGGTTTTATCTAACGACCCTATTTTAATACATTTTCACTCATGTTCATAGGTTCTTAATATGAGAAAATCAGTTGAATTCGCATAAAGATATCAACTTCCAATTATTTATAGTTGATAAAACCTTCGAAAATAGCCCTTTTATATAAAAAACCCTCCATTTAGCATAATGTTCGGTAATTGATTTTTCAAAAAAGATCAGCTAACGTTGTCACATCATGTCCAAATCACCTCTAACATTAAACTATCCTATGACGTACATCGATCACTCTTTCTCATCTCCAGAAGCCAATATTCATGGCGATGAATTCTTATTAAATAAAGTTGAAAGAAAAGAAATCTTACCGAATATCCTAAGGTTCTGGGAATCGCCAAGTCCATTCATCGTTTTAGGTCGTTCAAATAAGAAAGAAACAGAACTCCACTTAGATAAGTGTATCCGTGACAACATTCCCATCCATCGTCGTTCTAGTGGTGGAGGAACTGTTTTGCAAGGCCCTGGTTGTCTAAATTATGCCCTTATCTTAACCATACCAAACAGTATTAATCCACTCACAACAATTACTGAAACCAACCACTATATCATGAACAAACATAAAGAAGCCTTGCTGTCACAACTTCCAAACATAGCCGTTAGCGGCATCACAGATTTAGTTATTAACAACAAAAAGTTCTCTGGTAATGCCCAGCGACGTAAACGACATAGCCTTCTCTTTCACGGCACCTTCTTACTCGATTTTGACATATCTCTTATCACAAAGTATCTAAAACATCCCCCAAAAGAACCTCGCTACCGAGAAGGGCGATCCCACACCCAGTTTCTAACCTCAATTCCACTAAAAAAAGACCACATCAAAACTCTATTGATAACCGCTTGGAACGCCAAAGAAAACACCTCTATTCAACTTCCAGAATTGGGATTAGAAATTGATTAATTATCTAACGAGATAAATAGTCTAAAATCTTGCCAGGTGTCAATAACTCAGGAAGTATAACAAACGACGCCTTTAACCCATCAGGGTAATACACATACAAGGGCACACTGGAACGTCCAAACTTAGAAAGCCAAGCCAGAATCTCGGGATCCTTTCGTGTCCAATCAACCCGGACCAGTACTACCTCTAATTCTTGAAAACGAGCCATAACATCTTTATTAGAAAGAGCCACTTTTTTATTCACCTGGCAACTCAAACACCACGCCGCTGTAAAATCAATAAAAACAGGTTTATTAGAAATCGCTAGATCAGACATTAATTCAGGCGTATAAGATAGCCATTTGCTTGATGTGCCTTGTTGTGAGGAATGAGTTGTAGACTGAACTTGTCCAGAAAACCAATATAATACGCCCAAACATCCAACCAAAA
>CAZIOF010000047.1:0-3197 GCA_964540745.1 uncultured Candidatus Marinamargulisbacteria bacterium | reverse complement strand
CACATTCCTTAAATTCACCAAAATTTGGCGTTAATAAATAGGCCCCTCGATACTTAGAATAATCATGCCCCTTAGGATCTATAACCACTTTCTTATCAGTCTCTTTAGCATAGGACATCATCTTTTCTAAAAAAGAGTCTGTTAATGTCCCTTTTCGGTAATCTGAAAGTACCATCACAGGGCTTTTCTTCCCTTCATCCTTGATCTTAGAAAACAACTGATCCTCTAACGCTCTTGATATTAACTGTCCATCCTCACGATCAACACGAACCACATGCTGGTGATGGGCAATAATACGCGACTTTAAAAAAGTAGGCTTCTCATTATCCTGAATTAAATAATGAGTGGGAACATTCCCCTCTGACAACGCATCACACAATTTTGAACCGGAACTATCGTACCCCAAAACCCCAAATAATTTGATGTCACTGCCCAACGCAACAATATTTTGAGCAACATTTCCTGCGCCCCCTGGTACCAACGTTGTTTTTTGGACTCGACAAATAGGGACTGGCGCCTCCGGAGAAATCCGATCAACCTTACACCAATGATATTCGTCTAACATCACATCGCCCACAACGAGGATGGATGCCCCACGGCACTGTTTGATATCATTTAAAATCGTCTGTTTTATCATCAGCGTTCCTTTGTTCTACAACCTTACATGGTATTATCGAATAATATGTTAGTAATTTTCAGTATTTCGTATTGTATCATACAGATAAACACCTTAATCAAGATTAGAATGCCTCCTAAATCACCCCACCCTTTTTGAAAACAGCCTCATGTTAGAGACCTAGTCCAATACTAAAATTTGTTTCTCAAGGTAATCTTTGCCATAATGGTGACGCTCATGGAACACATAAGAAACTTTTCAATTATTGCACATATTGACCACGGGAAGTCCACCCTAGCCGATCGTCTCTTAGAAATTACCGAAACGGTATCTGAACGCGAGATGAAAGAACAACTTCTCGACTCCATGGATATAGAGCGTGAACGAGGCATTACCATTAAAATGCAAGCCGTTCGTCTTCAGTACAAAGCAAAGGATGGCAATACCTATCTCTTAAATCTGATTGATACCCCAGGCCATGTGGATTTTAGCTACGAAGTATCACGATCTCTCGCCGCAACAGAAGGGGTCTTGTTATTGGTAGACGCCACCCAAGGTATCGAAGCCCAAACCATGGCTAATTTCTATTTAGCACTGGAACATGACTTAGAAATTATACCCGTCATTAACAAAATTGATCTCCCCTCAGCAGACGTAGAAAAAGTATCATCCGAAATTGAACATGTTTTAGGTATCCCCCCTGACCAATGCGTTTGTTGTAGCGCTAAAACTGGTGAAGGGGTTCAAGATATTTTAGAAGCTATTGTTCGCCTTATTCCATCACCAAAAGTTGATCCCGACCCAGGGCTAAAAGCCCTTATTTTCGATGCTCACTATGACGCCTATCGAGGCGTGGTCAGCTATATCCGTATCTTTAGCGGAGAACTTAATATTCGCCAAAAGTTCAAAATGATGAGCACCGACAAACAGTTTGAGTGCTTAGACATTGGTATCTTTAAACCCAAAATGACCAAGTGTCAAAGCCTAAAGGCCGGTGAAGTGGGTTATCTCATTTCCAATATCAAAAATATAGAGGATGCAAAAATTGGCGATACCATTACAGATATCAAACTCCCTGCAAAACAAGCACTCTCAGGGTATGAAGAGGCAAAACCCATGGTCTTTTGCGGCCTATATCCTATAGATACAGACGAATACACCTCTTTAAAAGATGCCTTAGAAAAACTCAAACTTAATGACGCTGCACTACAATATGAACTCGAATCCTCCCAAGCATTAGGCTTTGGATTTCGCTGCGGCTTTTTAGGCCTTCTCCATATGGAGATTATTCGAGAACGTATCGAAAGAGAATTCAATATTGAGCTTGTAGTCACGGCTCCAAATGTCACCTTCAGAATCACTAAAAATAATGGTGAGAAATTTATTATTGATAATCCAAACAAGTTTCCACCCCAAACAGAAATTAGTAGTTCAGAAGAACCCTATATGGGGTTATCTATCATTACACCCAATAACTATCTAGGCGATGTCATGGATCTCATGAAAGAACACCGCGGTCTCTATAAAAAGACTGAATACCTAGATGCTAACCGTCAAATGCTCACCTTTTCCATTCCTCTAAATGAACTCATAACCAATTTCTTTGACCGACTTAAATCACGAACCAAAGGTTATGCGAGTATGGATTACTGGTTTGAAGACTTTCAAACCTCTAAATTAGTTAAAGTAAACATGCTCATTAACGGTGATAGCGTAGACGCATTATCCTTTATCTGTCACCAAACAAAAGCCACTTATATTGCACGAAAAATGGCTGAAAAACTAAAGGAACTCATCCCACGTCAGATGTATGAAGTGGCTATCCAAGGGACAATTGGAGGCAAAATCATCTGTCGTGAGTCCATTAAGGCCTTACGAAAAAATGTAACGGCAAAGTGTTATGGTGGCGATATTACGCGAAAGCGAAAGTTATTAGAAAAACAGAAAAAGGGTAAGAAAAAGATGAAAAGCATCGGATCTGTTCAGGTCCCTAAAGAAGCCTTTTTATCCGTATTAAAAATCCAAGAGTCCTAAATGATAACCACGGAATCCCTTCCCCATCGACCCATTGAAGAATGGCTATCGATGATTGAAGATAGGCCCTACTATTTCCTTTTTGATAGCGGTTGGCCACATTACCCTAACCACCAGATATCGTATCTAGGCTGGGATCCCTTATTCATTCTAGAGACAGAACAAGACCAAACGCTTATCCACCATGATAAGGGGATTGAACGTCTAAACAAAAACCCCTTCGACATCCTACAATCAACACTCCACGAAACAGTCCCCCTCCCACATCAATCCATTGATTTTGTAGGAGGTTGGGTAGGCCAAGTCCATTTTGAAGCAGCTCATTTTATAGATGACTTTTCAACTTTATTCCCGCCTCCTCATAAGGGAGCTATCACCATGGGGCTATACAATCATATTATTGCCATCAACCATAAAGACCATACCACATCTCTGATCAAAACATATTGGACGAACCTATATAAGAATACCCCCTACTTTTCGAAACTCCCTGTCTTATAACATATGATATTCACATATCTTGTCCCGCCTTCTAATCCTAATCCAA
>CAZIOF010000046.1:0-9596 GCA_964540745.1 uncultured Candidatus Marinamargulisbacteria bacterium | reverse complement strand
GACCTTCGAAAGGATGATGCTTATGTCACTAACAACCCCTATTCTGGCGGATCTCATCTTCCTGATATAACAACCATTACCCCTATGTTTAGTGATGATAGCAAATCCCCGTCATTTTTTGTGGCCTCACGTGCTCACCATGCCGATATTGGTGGCAAAACACCAGGATCTATGCCCGCCTTTTCTACACACCTTTCCCAAGAAGGGCTCCTATTGGACGGTCTTAAAATTGTTTCTGAAGGACTGTTTAATGAAACCCTTTTTAAAACCACCTTTTTAGACACAAACACACCTAGCCGAAACCCTACAGATAATTATCACGATCTTCTTGCCCAAATTGCCGCTAATAACACGGGCGTTACCCTTCTCACCCAATTAATTCAATCTTATGGCCTACATACTGTTCAAACCTATATGACGTATATTCGAGAGAATGCAGCCGATCAAGTCCAATCACTATTGAACCAGTTTCCTCCGGGATGTTATGCCTACGAAGACACCTTGGACGATAATACGCCTATCAAGGTCGCTATTACGCTTTCTCATAACCGTTGCCATATGGATTTTACTGGGACTGGACCTGAGTCAGAGGGTAACTTTAACGCACCCCAGTCTATCGTTAAGTCAGCTATTTTGTATGTATTACGTTGTCTTGTCTCAAAAGATATCCCATTAAATGAAGGCTGTTTTGATCCTGTTTCGATTACGATGCCCACACCTTGCCTACTTAACCCATCACCTGGACGAGCTGTTGCAGCTGGCAATGTGGAAACCTCACAACGCATTGTTGATGTGTTGTTAGGAGCGTTTGGTATAGCGGCTGCAAGCCAAGGAACCATGAATAATCTAACCTTTGGTAATCATACGTTTAGTTATTATGAAACCATTTGTGGCGGCAGTGGGGCAACGGCCCTTCATAACGGCGCCCATGCCGTTCACACTCATATGACTAACACACGCATCACAGACCCTGAACTACTAGAAAGACGCTATCCTGTTCGCTTATGGTCATTTTCCATCCGACCACAATCCGGTGGTAGAGGCCTGTATAGTGGCGGTAATGGCTGTATCCGCGATATTGAATTTCTAAGTCCTGTTGAGGTCAGTCTTCTCTCGCAACGTCGGACAACCGCGCCCTTTGGTTTAAAAAACGGCTCTCATGGGTGCCCTGGTAAAAACATCCGTATTCATCCCGATGGTCATCACGTTGATTTAGGGCCATTAGCCACTTATCACGCAAAGGCTCATGAACGATTACAAATCCATACCCCTGGTGGTGGTGGTTTTGGAACCCCCTTGATGTAACGTTATATTAGAAATCTGCCTCTATGCATTGATAAACGTTAACCCTATACCACAACCTTTCAATTCTTACGGTCTACAATAATAATTCTTAGTATTTATACAAAACCGAATTCAATAATAATCTAGGTAATACTATGATTAAAAAAGCAGTTTCTAATTCATTCATATCCTTGGAGATAGACGCCAGTCGTTACCACATTATTAGAACTCAAGCTGATGTCAATATCAACAATTATGTCACTATTAATATACCAAACTTGAGAAGTCACTCTATTGAATTAGAGGATACTATGAGTATGCCTAGAAGACGTCTCTCTTTTTCTCTAAGAGTAGCTCGTGATCAAGTTCTTCAAATTTGCTTTCAATCAAAACGTGACTTCAGATAACTCTGTCAATAACACACTCAAATATATCTCGCTCTCTATGATGTACACTCATCTATTTTTGAGGAAGACTCTACCATTATTTGTTTAAACCTAATGCTTGGAAGGTCTCATCAACCGTCATGTTTTGGGCAGGTGGACTCGAACTGTTTAATTATAGTCTCAATGAACTTGACTTTGGCAGTCAACGTCATAAAGCAACTGTCTACTTTGAATAACTAAAGCCCCTTAGCGTTTGGACTTATAAGCAGGTAGTAGGGTTACTGTATTGGGGTTAGTTTCAATAATCTTTTTGTTTGACTTAAGAGATGCAACTCTCAATCGATACTGAATATCCTCTAGTAAGGTTCGGTTCACTGATCCCATATCTGCTAAGAAGGCAAAAAACCAACAATGACACCCTAATATCAAAAGAATACTGGCCAAAATCAAACTTGGAATGTGTCGACCAGGTGTTAAATGCATATAAAAGATGAGCCACCGACACCCTAAGAAAACACCTAATCCCATAAAAAGGCTCCCTAATGACATAAAGGTTCTAAAGGGATAATAAACGTTGAGTGCACGAATCAAAATTAAAAAGGATTCTTTACAATAGTGCCAGGAACTTTTTACCAATCGAGATTGGCGTACCGTGCTCCGACTATTAATAGGAATAGAACACATAGAAAACCCCATTTTTTGTGCATGAATAATCATCTCCATGGTATAGGTATAATGATTATAAATATTCAGGCGTAAGGCCAAATCCTTCGAAAAGGCTCTAAACCCACAAGGGACGTCTTGAATCCTTGTGCCTGTACAGAATCGAACCACAAAACTCCCTATTTTCTGGAGGGCTTTTTTTGATCTGGAAAAGGTCTTGATCTGGCTAATCGGTCTGCTACCAATAGATAAGTGACAAGTACCATCCAAAATGGGTTTAATAAGAGCAGGGATATCAGCCCCATCATACTGATGATCGGCGTCAATATTTACAATACAATCTGCCCCACGACTTAAGGCGGCTTCAATGCCTCGTGAAAAAGCATAGGAAAGTCCTCGATGTTCCCCTAAAGAAACAAGTACTTCCACACCTCCAGATTTGGCAAGCTGGACTGTTTTGTCTGTACTGCCATCATCAATAAGCAGCCATTCAATAGACGTCACCCCTGGTAATGACCGCGGTAAGGATTTTAATACCTTGGGCAACAGAGTTTCTTCATTGTAAGCTGGAATTTGGATAACGAGTTTCACAGAATTACTCCACTAATAGCCTTTATTTTATCGCTATTTCACTCCTTCAGAGTTTAGAATCAAAGTCCTTTTTTCTAATATCTTAAAGGTTAATACTTGTCTTTATTCAGAAATATCAGTAGTGTAACATTTAAGTCTCCAAATCAAAAGTTTGGCCTCCTATGTCCGAGTAATCTATATTAGCTCAGGATATGACACTATTGGCTAAAGGATATTTTATGATAAATCGTTTCCTTATGCGTTTATCAACACCTATCACACTTATTCGTCGATCTGAACGTCGTGAAGTACGTCACATGACGCTTATTTTTTTCCTTTTACTGTCACTTTATGCTTGGACTAGCCCCCAAGAAATCCTCCTTCAAGACGATGGCCTTTTTGTTTCAGCAAGTTTCTTCAACAGTACAGCTCATGCACCAGGCTACCCGTTGTTCTGTCTTTTAGGAAAACTGTTTACTCTTATTCCTATAGGAAGCATTGCCTATAGAGTCCATCTTCTTAGTGCCTGTTTCGGCGCGGCCACTT
This sequence comes from uncultured Candidatus Marinamargulisbacteria bacterium, assembly GCA_964540745.1. Lineage (GTDB taxonomy): Bacteria > Margulisbacteria > Marinamargulisbacteria > JABIPA01 > JABIPA01 > CAZIOF01. The sequence goes on along the minus strand of CAZIOF010000046.1, from coordinate 6,147 downwards.
GCAGTATGCTTTACTGGATTATCTTAAAACTTTTTAAACAAAAACGGTTTGCCTATACAGGGGCCCTTGCGTTGGGTCTTTCCCATCTCTTTTGGTCTCAATCCATTACGGCTGATGTTTACACCTTAAACACTTTTTTTGTCGCATCGCTCATCGCCCTAGCTTTTTATATCAATGATCATCCTAAACCCTGGCCAACGGTGGCCTTTACAGGAGTTTATGGACTTGGTTTATCTAATCATTGGCCTTTGTTACTTCTTAGCACACCTGGTTTAGCACTTCTTGTTTGGCCAAGAAGACAACTTTTTATTAAACATTATGCCTCTCTATTGCCTATTTTTTTTCTTTCCCTTGTTCCCTACCTGTGGATGATTATGAGATCTCATCAACAACCTATGATATCTATGTATGGCCCCATCGCATCTTGGCAGTCTTTTGTTAGTATTTTATTCAGAAAGGTTTACGGGCCTTTATTTCCGTTTATTTCAAGTTCTTTGACGACTATCAGTAATTGGTTTATCTTCCAACTCAAGGCATTATGGTATATCTTCACACCTATAGGGGCCCTTCTTGGGATATTAGGATATATCCGCCAACAATCGCTTCATCGTCTAAAATGGCACCTTGCATCCAGCTATATCTTTATTGCAAATACATTTTTGCTTGTTCTTTTAGTGAATAAGCATTTCGATCATTTTAGTCAACTGAGTTACAGCGTCTATCCACTTACCGCCTATATGATACTTGCTATCTGGATAGTCGGTGGTTTACACTATTTTCAAACTAAAATAACCCCTTTATTACAATTTAATCAAGTGCGATTACTCACCATTAGCACATGTGGGGGTATGCTTTTAGCATTAATCTGGATGAATTATCCTATTAATAATTTGCGTCATTATAATTGGACAAAAACTTATACCTCGATCCTACTTAATGGACTCAAACCAAACAGCACACTCGTTGTTCATGATGATTTAACAGCAACCACCATCGCCTACTATCATCTTGTTCAACAATACCGTCCTGATATCCAAGTCCATCATACAAAGGGGCTTCTGTTTTCTCATAAAACAACATCTCCGCTTTCACACGCTAAACCCAATATAGCAGCATCCCTTAAAACCCCCACTGAACAGGAAGTCCGGCCTGTTTATCATAGTTATCGTCATCCAAATCAGGCCTATAAATCATGGGCGCCTCTTCTTTATGAAACCAAGAACCCTACGGATCATTACCAATCTGCACTTTCATTCTCACCGTCTCTACTTCGTGATTACGATCGCTTTCTAAACCATAAAGATAGAGCACATCCCTGGACGCACATGGTGAATAACGGTGTTCTTTTTCACTATTCTCAATTTTTATCTGTCCTCCTAAAGCAGACTGAGGATCAGCAGCTTAAGACTGATATCCAGCAACGATTTACGCAACATAATGATCGTCTTTACGTTTTACTAGGTCGTTTATATGCGCAGGTAAATTTTGGTGATATAGAAACCTGTGAACCTCTTATTAACTTCATTCAAGGACACACCCAGGACTTTGCCTCTACGCATGATGCCGCCACCTTTCATGGTTTAGCAGGCAAATATTATATGCATCGTAATAATAAAAGGTTGGCTTTTTTTCATTTAAATAAATCATTAAAATTCTATCCCCGTGTCGAAAATAGTGCTCTCTTGTTACTCCTGAAGGCCTATGCACTATATGATCAATACGAACACTTTTATGATCTAAAGAATCGCTATTTTCAATCGTCCCCTGCCCCGCATACAGTGACTCAATTTGAACACCTTTTATCACCGCCTAAGAGGGAATAGATCTTGCCTTAAGCCTTAGTCATTCGCTATAGTGATTATGTGGGAAAACATCACCAAACAACGAATATTAAAATTGCCTTTTTTCTAAATCTTTTCTTTACTATTATAGAGATTATTGGTGGTTTCTGGACCAATAGTGTCGCTATTCTTTCCGATGCCCTACATGATTTAGGAGATAGTGTTTCCTTAGGTCTAGCATGGTACTTGGAAGGACAATCCCAAAAAAAAGGGGATCAGGTCTATTCCTATGGGTATCGCCGTTTTTCCTTATTATCAGCAGTTATTAACAGTCTCATTTTACTCTTAGGATCCATGTTTATTTTATCTGAGGCTATACCCCGATTACTCAATCCTGAACTATCTAATGCAAAGGGGATGTTTTTCTTAGCCTTAGGCGGCATTTTTGTCAACGGCATTGCTGCACTAAAACTACAACACGAATCTAGTTTAAATCAGCGTGTGGTATTTCTTCATTTGCTGGAAGATGTATTAGGATGGGTGGCTGTCTTCGTCACCAGTATCGTCTTGTTAATTAAACCGATTGCTATTTTAGATCCCATATTATCAATTCTAATTACTGGCTATATTTTAATTCGGGTTATCCAGAATACAAAATCATCACTCACTATTTTTTTACAAGCCGTTCCCGTTAGTATTAATATTGATGATATTATTAAAGATATTAAACAGTTAGGCCATGTTATACGAACACGGCATACACATCTCTGGTCTATTGATGGTGAACGGCATGTTTTTAGTACACATCTTGTAGTCAACCCCGACTTGACACAAGAGACTACAAGAGCACTTAAAGCATCTGTCAGGGATATGGTTGAATCACGTGACATTGCTCATATTACAATTGATATTGAGACTGAAGACGAGATCAAACAAATTAATGACCCCGATTATTAAAATTATATCAAAAGGGAGATAACACATGGAAAAAAACATATCTGTTGAAGAAGAGGCAGGCGAAGAGATAGTTGATGAGGCTTTAATCAATCTTCATACAAAGGTCATTCGTGGACTGGTTGGGCTACTAGAAAAAAAGGGGTTTCAACATATCCGAGTTAATCTTGATATCTCTACATATAGCAAACCCAAATCCATGTTTGGGCACACCCCTGATATCACAGCCAAAAGTGCTAAAGGTATTTTCCATATTATCGATATTAAGATAAAGAACTATAAAAAGGAAGAGGACTATCTTGAACGTCTAAAAGCGTTTGGAAAATATGCTAAACTACACAATACTATCTTCTGGTTATTTTGTAAAAAAGGGACAGAGGTTCATATGGAACGGCGGATACGAAAATGTGAACTGGAAGTCCATGTTCAACTAAAGCAAATGACCTACCAGAAAGATAAGTGAATAAACACCAATGCCAACAACTGAAACGTGAACTACTATCGCATTTTCAGTGTCAAAGTAGTGGAAATTGCTGTCGTTCGGATGGTATTGTTTACGCATCACCAAGTGAATGCGCTAGTATGGCAAAACATTTAAAGCTGGATCTTCCCACATTTCTAAATCGTTATACGAAGCGAAAACACGGTTGGACTATTCTTGCAGACACCCACTTTCGACCTAATTGTTTTCTTGATGACAATCATGCTTGTCGTGTTTATAAGTCACGCCCTAAAGCCTGTCGGTCCTATCCAAACTGGCCAGAGATTTGGCAAAATGAAGGCTCTATTATGGCTGAAATCAACCGGTGCCCTGGTCTCAAAAAGGCATTTGAGCGCTTTAAAAAAGTCCGTGCGTTCCGTACCGTCACTTAAATCCATGGAAAAGGCGATATACTACTCTACAAACTTATTTCCCTGTTAAAACATTCTAAACGTCCCTCTGTTACTGAAGTAACAGAACCTAGACCCTATCACTCTTTTTTAGTTGTTCGTTCCCTCGTCCATTTTCCAGAGCCTTTATTACATCTCATTATTGATAACCTATCCCCTATGTCTGGTCATAAAACTGATTTATCCCAATTGGCTTGCTATTGTCACAAATTTCGTCGATTAACCCAACAACCACTAACACCTGCCAATAGGGAGTGGTGCCGCCTAAACACCCCGCCGCCTCTCATCTTAGGTCCCCAACCATATCCATCCATTAATGGATAGCCGCCACATTTAATATTATCAGCCTTAATCTCTTTATTTATTTGTGTAGAGTACGTATAATATAGAGTTCATATGAAGGTCACTATTCTTATCCCCTGTTATAACGAATGTGATACGCTTGAAACCTTAATAAAGAACGTTAAGGAGTCTGGTCTAACCAATCCGATGGAAATTATTATTGTGGATGACTGCTCCACTGATGGGTCCCGAACTTTACTACAGGAAAAGCTTCATTGTCTCGTTGATCAGGTCCATTATCACAATAAAAACAGAGGTAAAGGTGCCGCTTTAAAAACAGGAATGGAACATGCAACAGGTGATATTTTAATCATTCAAGACGCCGATTTAGAGTATAACCCTCAGGAATACAAGAAGCTAATCAAACCTATCGAAGATGGTTTTGCAGATGTGGTGTATGGGTCCCGTTTTCTTACTGGTAGATACCATCGTGTCCTCTACTTTTGGCATTCTGTTGGAAATAAAGTACTTACCCTACTTTCTAATATGATGAGTAACCTCAATCTAACGGATATGGAAACATGCTATAAGGTGTTTCGTAAAGAGGTTTATAAACAGCTCAATATCCAAGAAAAACGTTTTGGCGTTGAACCCGAAATCACAGCTAAAGTATCCCACATGAAGGCTATCATTTATGAAGTAGGCATTAGTTATTATGGCCGCACATATGAAGAGGGAAAGAAAATTGGATGGAAAGATGGAGTTAGTGCAATTCGCTGCATTCTTAAGTACAATCTTTTCCAATCCAAAAAACATTATACGTCTATGAACATAGTCTCAGACTCACCTATTCCGGCCTGACTATGTCTTGGAAATCGGTTCTTAAACATCCTTTAACTTCTTTTTTAACGTTTACTTTTATTGTTACCAGTTGGCCGTTTATTGGGTTTCCTCTAACAGATGGAGATACCGCCCATTGGGTTGGAATCGCTACTGAAATTAATAAATATCATAATTTTTTAACCAGTTCTCACGATCAGGCTCATGGTCCATTATTACCTTGGATGACGGCGCTATTATTATATATCAAACCTGGCAGCTATTATCTCTATAATCTCTTTAATCTCTTGTGTGCGTGTCTTGGCGTGGGATACGTTTATTACTTTACCAAACAATTTTTCGAGAAAGCTGTCTATGCTAAAATGGTAACATTTTTCTTTTCAACTAGTATTGTATGTGTCTATCTATCTCGAACCCCCATGTATGATTGGCCGGCTGCACTTTTTTTCTTTATTTTCTGTGGTTATTATCTGAGTTATATTCGTGAACATCGGCTATCACATTTAGCACTCTCATTTTTGGCCCTTGGCTTGGCCTCACTTTGCCGATTTTCAATATCATTGGGTCTTTCTGGGATTTATGTTCTCCTGATTCACTGGATATGGCGTTATTCAGCTGTAATAATGGTTCGAAATGGACTCCTTATGCTTCTAACTGTTCTTGCTTTTAATGCACCTTGGCTTTATTACCAGACTCAAACACATGGGCCTATTTTTTTAGATATCTTTTTTAATGATAATATTGGTCGCTTTTTTAAAGAACCCCATCAAGGCGCTATGGTTCATCGTGATTTTTATGCATTTCCCATCTATATTCTTATCGGCTGCCTACCACATACCTTCGCATTTCTCGCCTTATTTAAAGTAAAAAACATTATCCGTAAGGCACTCACGGATAAAGTGATGGTCTCTATGCTTGCAAGCGCATTACCCTGTGTTATCCTCTTTTCATTATCAGGCCATGTAAAGCTTGCTCGGTATATAGCCTTTTCTTTCCCTGCACTTTTTATCTTTCTTGGTGTCTGTGTACAAAAAGCACTTAACCATATTGAATGGCAGCAATGTTGCGGTAAGATGATTCTGTATACAGGGCTCGCCCTTTCAGGGCTGTTAACCATGCTTATCATTCAATTTCCTTCAGAAGTCAACGCGTCTTGGCTCTTTAGCGGTAGTATTATTGTCTTGTTATTTGGATTACTTATTCAATCTTATTACTCTATTGTCAAAAACATTGACTACTTTAAAGAATACCCTGAACGATTTTTAATCAGTTATGCGCTCATCTATTGTTTGTTTTTTTCTGTGCTCGCGTTTGAATATCGTAAAGCGCCTTTTTTAAATTCTGTTAACAAACTCATCCTTCATGAAATTCTTAAACAATAGCTCGATCTATGTCTCAT
>CAZIOF010000045.1:0-2940 GCA_964540745.1 uncultured Candidatus Marinamargulisbacteria bacterium | reverse complement strand
TCTCCTGTGCGGTAATCGTAAAAGGTTCCAACAATTCTGATGCTGGAAACCTCTACGAGCTGATGAAGTTTTTTTATGAAATCCTCATCTTTTTTACCGCGAAATAATGCAATTGCGTTTTTCATTCTTATCCTTCATCTTCCTCAAAAAAATTCTCCAATGTACTAATTTCTGATGATTTGTATGCCTCTTTCCAACTGATTTTAGCACCCAGTTTTTTTACAGTATCATCAAAATCCATCTTATTATCTTTTTCATACAACCTAACAAAAGGAATGTGTTTTTGTTGTAAAATTCTCATTGCCTCATTATGAGTTGCAACAGTTCTATTCAAGGAACAGCCACCTTCTGATTGTATAATTCCAGTTGAAATTCTATACCTTGCTGAAACTCTATTAGGAAAACCACTTCTCAATAATTGCAAATTGCAATCAAAATCTTCTGCTCCATCCAAGTTATAAAGTTCTTTCCAATCAACTTTACTTCTACATAAATTCTCACCATCATAATAGACTGCAGCTGTTATTCTAAAATTATCTTGAAAATCTATTTCTCTTGGTATGTTGCTAGTGGGTTCTTGACCGATATGAAAATAACCATCATCCATCCAATTAGGTATTATTTTCTCAAATAATAAATCATAATCTTCTACCGTCATCGGTCTATTAGATGACTTTTCCCCAGACAATGGCATCTCGGTACAAACAAAATCCAAATCATCATCAAAAACTCCATATCTACAATTTTCGCCTAATTCTTTGGATATATAAGACCTTGCATTACTTATCCCGCCAAACTCGCCTGATATTTCTTTGGGTAATCTTATGAGATTATAGGATTTATCATATTCAGCATATTCCTGATACTGAACCACTAAATAAGTTTTCTTTTGCCACTTCTCTGGCAAATTATTATAGGTTTTTTGATTATTGACCCTGCCTAATGTTGGTATGTAAATCTTCTCAATCATCTAATCCGTATTCTTCTAATCCTTATTCTCTACTTTTGTATTTCTAAATGCAAGTTTTTATGGGTGATATAGATTTCCATTTCTTCCACAGTCTCTTTCATCATCCATACAAAATACCCTTCTGGATACTCTTTCCAATAATCAATCAGGAACTCATCCCAATCCATAACTAAATCCTCTGGGAGCTCCTCATTTAGCCAATGCCCCCTGATAAGTTCTTGAATATCCTTTGTAGAATACATTTCAGCTAGGTCATTAGCATTAGGGTATTCCCATCTCATTTCTTCACAATCTTCAAGTATTATTGCCAGAACTTCAGATTTTTGGTATTCATTCAATTCCGTATAATTCATCTTCTAACTCCTTATCCTAAGCGGCTTTATTACTATTTCTATCATCTATCAAAATGACATTTTGCGGGTCTTTTTTCCCTAATCTTTTCAGAGCTCTTCTTGTGAACTGCGGTAATGTCGGAACAATCAAAAGTGGGATTTTTTGGGTTTTCGTACAACTGAATTGTATTTTTGCATTTTCACTTGCAAATCTACTCCTGTCTCTGACTTTTGCTCTTCTCTTACTTCCCATCTACTATCTAACTCCTAATACTTTTTACTTTAGAATATTGTTCCAAACAGAACAAATAAAATAGAGGGTCAAACCCTCAATTGTTTTACGATAAGTATTATACCATATACAAATCCGTTTGTCAATTAAAAATGGTACTTTTTTCTAAATATTTTGTTCCAAAGGTTTCTAACACAAGCCTCGACTGCATTTCACTATGAAAAAAAATTACTTACTTTTTATGATAATAATTTCTCTTTTGCGTCAGAGAATTCTTGGTCAGTTAATAGACCTTTTTCTTTCATTGAAACTAGTTTTTCCAGTTCATCAGCTACACTAATGGAAACTGTTTCACTAGTAGGATCTAATCGTTGATCCCATTTTGGTAGTACCTTCCCAATAGCAATACCCATTACTCCAAGCCAACCAACCCCCGTCCAAAATAGGAATAAATTCATATAGAAAATTCTACGTAGTTTTGGATGATAACGTGTCCTAGCAATTATTGGCGGTAGAAAGACGAAAAAAGACAAGGGAGCACCTATTGCTAAGATCTTAACCAAGAACATTACTTGTTCTTCTCCTAGTGTTTTTCCGTAACCGTCTAGAATTGAGACATAATAGAGGAATGGAACAAAAAGAACAATGATTAGAAATGGTGGGGTGAGTGAAAACCAAAAGGAAGATGTAATAAATCTCCTGAAAGATGCAGAAGTAAGTAGTAAATACCACAAAAAATATCCTTTATAGCTCATATATCACTCCATCAAACGCTGAAATTTTTGGGATTCTAACACAATACCACCTTAAAATATTTTTTTATTGCCGAACCATATTTCTGATGGAATTATGATTGTATGGATTTCCACGCTCATTTACATATCCATTATCAAATAGATAATCTGATATTTTTTGATAGGACATCTGCTTTTTAGTTTTCCAATTCCTTCTCCGTAATTTCTTCACCAGAACTACCAGTTCGGAATTGATTTCTTTATGCGATTTGCGACCTTCACATTTACCACTACCATCAAGGGAAGTAATACCCAAATCTTTATTTCTTACCTTTTTCCGATTTCTTGCAACAGACAAATTGAAAACAATTTCTCCCCTTTGATATTCTGATATTGCAGATATAATTTGCCTCTGTAATTTTGATACTCGGTCATCCTCAAAATCACCATCCACAACTGAAACCAAGCCAAAACCTTCTGATGTTAGTTTTCTATATGCAATTTCTAATTCATAGACATCTCTTGAAAATCTGGAAATACTCTCAAATACTATGATTTTGACGTCATTTTCAAGGCAGTAGAGGTATAAGTCTCTGAACGAGGAACGATTGAAAACTGATACTTTGCCACTTACCCCTTCATCATAGAAAATGGCTTGGATAGAAAGTCTAT
>CAZIOF010000044.1:0-5753 GCA_964540745.1 uncultured Candidatus Marinamargulisbacteria bacterium | reverse complement strand
TTTTTTTCGTTATTGGTTGTGTGATTTTGTGATGAGGACTTGACTTGAAGCTTGTTATAGGTCAAAGTAACAGATTAAAATGAGCCTATTTTAAGGAGACGTGTTATGGTAGACGAACAAAGTAGTGAGATTTCAAATGATTCAGGAAAGCTAGATGTGAGTAAAATATTGATGCAAGTGCCTAATCACTTTCTTTTAGCGGTTGCTGTGGCAAAGCGGGCACGTCAACTTCAAGACGGTGCGAAGCCATTGATGAAGGTTACAGGTGATGATGGTGTTATTCCTGTAATTGCGGCACTTCACGAGATTGGTGCAGAAAAGTTCAAGGTTTTTGTTAAAGAAGAGGAAGAGGGCGAACAGGAATTTCTTGATGAGATGGAACAATTGATTGATTCAGATGTCTTTAATGAAGATGATGAAGGTGCTCTTCAGTCTGTAAAAGGGGCAGATAAGAAGGTACAAGTAGCGAAAGGGTAATCTGGATATGCGGCATGTCCTGTTAGGGATTACGGGTAGTATTGCTGCGTACAAGACCCCAGATCTTGTTAGGCTTTTTGTAAAGAAGGGCTATCATGTGACACCTATTTTGAGTTCACATGCCCCTCACTTTGTCGCACCTTTAAGTTTATCCACTGTCGCGGGTGTACGGGTTATTACGGATAATGATTTTTGGGATAATCCTGCGGAACATATTGAATGTGATCGTGAAGGTGATATCTTTGTTGTTGCACCTGCATCGGCAAATACGATTGCTAAATGTGCACAAGGGATTGCGGACTCAGCCTTAACAAGTGCTTTTTTAACATTCACGGGTCCTAAGCTGATTGTTCCAGCTATGCATACCCAGATGTTAATGAATCCTGCAACGCAACGAAATTTAGAGCTGTTAAAGGCTGATGGTTGTCATGTGCTGGGTCCGTTATCTGGCGATTTGGCATGTGGTGATATTGGGATGGGGCGTATGGTGGCTAATGACTTAATTCTGTCTAAGGTAAAGACGATGTCTTTTCCTACGCATAATTTAATTGGTAAGCGACTCCTAATTACTGCAGGGGGTACGAAGGAGTCGATTGATTCAGTACGATGTTTGAGTAATCACTCAACGGGTAAATTAGGACGTGTTCTTGCAGAAGTAGGGGCTTTTTATGGTGCTTCAGTGACGCTTGTGACAACTTGTCCAAGTGATGAGACTTTATATCGTACCGTACCGGTTAGTTCAGTAAAGGAGTTGTCTTTAGCGGTCAAGACTCATGTGTCAGATGCAGATTGTTTGTTTATGGCTGCGGCTGTTTCCGATTTTTCTGTTAAGTCATACAAAGGAAAACTATCTCGTCAGGAGGGTGTTTCCTTATCATTATTGCCAACTGAAGATATTTTGGGTGGTTTGGTGTCACAGAAGAAAAATAAAGTGTTTATTGGATTTTGTTTAGAGGATGATGATTTAGAGACCAAGGCAAAATTGAAACTTAAACAAAAACAATGTGACTATATAGTTGCCAATCATTCCACTAATATTGGTCGAGAAAAACGTTCATTATCAGTGTACTCAGCGCGTAAGCAGGAGCCTGTTTTAAAACTAGAGGATTGTGATTTGTATGAAGTTGCTCATCACTTATTGGGCTTAGCTTTCTGATTCTTTTTCGTTTTTCTCTTTATCTTTTTTTGAACCATCCTTAAGGCCTTTGTCAAACTCAGACTTAGCTTCACCGATAGATTTTGCAAATTTGGGAATGGCTGCTGCTCCAAAAAGAACAAAAATAATAAGTGCTATGATAATTAACTCTGTAGGTCCTGGCATGATTTACCTCACTTCTTTGGATTACTATCTGTTACTTCAGATAGTTTATTAAATTCATCTAAGAAGACATGATAGATGCGAATGACCTTTCCGTAAAGTCGTCCCAGTGTTTGAAATACCTTAGGTATATCCTTAGGTTTGATGACGAGTATTAAGACCGTTATTATGATGATACTTTCTGAAGCACTAAGACCAAACATTAGGGTTCTCCAAATTTACCTATTTTGGCAATAAGAATTGTTAGATAAAAAAGTATTATTAAGGGAACAGCTAATCCAATTTGAGAGATAATATCGGGTGGTGTGACGATAGCAGAGAGTAGAAAGATACCAACAATGATATAGCGACTAGACCGAAGCAGTTTTTGTCGTGAAAGAACATTTGTGTAGAGTAGAAATTCAATAATAATGGGGGTTTGGAATAGGATAATGGTGTAGATAATGAAATTAAGAACGAGAAAAATATTATCATTAAAATTGAGTAGTAGCCCTACCGATTGGGGAATAAAATTATGACTTGTTAAAAATGCAACGGAGAAAGGGAGTAGTTTAAAGTAACCAAGATAGAAACTTCCTAATGATAAGGCTAGGCTAGAGGTTAGAATTGCAAAAAGTATTTTTTTTTCTGTTGATTTCAGGCCAGGTAGTATAAAGCGCAGCAGATTAAAAAGATGGAAGGGGCTTGTGACAATAAAACCGAATAGTAGTGATATTTTTATTTTAGTAAAGAACCCTTCTAAAAGAGAGCTTATATAAAGGGTATGTTCACCTAACAGTTTGCTAATCGTTTCAAAGGGTACTGATAGTTGTTGAATGATACTATCATAGATTAAGAAAGATAGTATTGCGCCTATAAGTCCTATGGCTGCAGACCAAGATAACCGTTGTCGTAATTCTGTTAGATGGTTTATGAGGGGCATGTGTGTCATTGAAGGACCTCTAAACGTTACTTTCTTAGTTGTAATTGACAATACTCATAGGGAATTGAATGGAGGCTGTTTTCTGTTTTGAGGAAAACGATGGGATGATAGGGTGATAATGCCCGTCTGATCGGGTTGAATTTAACAACTTAACCTGATAGTTCTTTTGTGAATAGAGTTCTTTGAGCAAATCCGAATGTTCTGGCACGGTATGTCCGCCATAATATGATTTGATATTTGGGAGTATATAAGCATTATTGCTGCCTAAGTGTGTACTTAATACAATGGCAAAATTAGACTGTTCTTCTAAGGGAAATGGTATCTCGTTTTCTGGTGACGTGGTATTGTCTATTTGTTTTTTTTGAGATGTTTTTATAGAGGGGCGTTTAGTATAGGAATAGGCTAATGTCATTAATAGTATTCCTAAACTGTAATGAATACTGAACTTAAAAATATGGTGAGTCAAGGCATAAATTATGGCTGAAAGTCCTGCTGCTTGTAACACGTGTGGTGTTAAGAACGTTATTTGAGAGACTATTCTAGATTCATTGTTGGGCCTCATAACGGGCGTATTATGGCAGAAAAAAGCATGTCTGGCTACTTAAACTTAAGCACGTTCAACGTACTCACTAGTGTCTGTATTGATGACGATACGATCGCCTTCTTTTATAAAACCAGGAGCTTGGACTACCATGTCATTTTCAAGGGTAATGGGTCTGAGTGAGCTATTTGCTGTTGCTTTTTTGATTTCAGGTGGTGCGGTGACGACGTTAAAGGACATGGTTTTCGGAAGCTCTAGCCCAACAGGGTCCTTTTCAAAGAAGGTAATATCGTAATTGGATCCTTCTGTTAGAAACTTCTCTCTTCCACTAATAAGATCTGAAAGAAGTGTGATCTGTTCAAAGGACTCATTGTCCATAAAGACAAACCCGTCGCCATCGGCATAAAGATATTGCATGGCTTTTGTGCTTAGACTTGCTTTTTCAACCTTATCACTGGATCGGAATCTGAACTCTGAGTTTTTACCTGTTTTAATGTTTTTTAATTTTGTTTGCATGCATGCGTCACCTTTTCCAGGTGTGCGATGCATACACCATGTGACTTGGTATAAGGTCTCATTGATGACAAGGATCATTCCGACACGAACTTGAGTTGCATTAATAACCATGGTTGTCTCCTTGATTGCTAGTTGTTTTTGGATATTGTATCGAACAATAGATATAGAGTACATAGACACGCTTTGTTACAATGTTAATTATGTATAGATTTTGGTTTCGCATATTGTTAGGTCTTGTTTTACTTGGGTTTTCAAATGTGTTGATAGGAAAAGACTCCCCTAAGAGTGAGTTAAACTTGTATTCAAACAGGAGTCATATTCAACTTGGAGACTCATTTGATCTTGCACTCCGTATTAATCTACCAGAGGATTGGTATATTTATTGGAAGCGGGCGAGTGGTATAGGATTGCCAACTTCAATTACTTGGGAGCTTCCCAAAGGCATTATGCTTCAGGACTTAAAGTGGCCTACTCCAAAGTTTAAGGAGAGTGATGATGTCCCTATTATTTATTATGATAAGGAGATAACGTTTCTTGCTCATTTTCAATCATTAGAGTCTCTTCAGTCTGTAAATGTACTGACAATAACGGCTAATATTAGTTGGTTGATTTGTAACGACGTTTGTATTCCACAATCTAAAGAAGTCGTTTTTCAGTTACCTATTAAACAAACGAGATCGTTATTGACCCATGAAGCTTTGTTTAAACAAGCACGTGATGCCTTACCTGCGCCTCCGGTTGATATCAAAGTTTCTTTAAAACAGACATTAACTAAGGCTTCTATTGTATTAGATGATGTTCAATCCGAACTTACAGGTCTAGTTTTTATTCCTTTTGAAAAGAACATCGTAAATGATGATTTATCGCAAATAGTGACACATGGATGGGGACAGTATGTGATTGATATCTCTCTGAAGGGAGGCTATTATCGGCCACTTTCAGGTTTGTTATTGTCTCAGTCTTCTTTTGGGGAAAACGAACCAACTGCGCTTGTGATAGGGCAAATAACGACATCCAACGCATGGTTTTTTTCTTGGACATGGTTGTTGTTATTAGGAATGGCATTTTTGGGGGGGCTTATTTTAAACATTATGCCTTGTGTCTTTCCGGTTCTGTCTATCAAGGTCTTGAGTCTTATTAAGCATGCTCAAGGAAGTCCTAAACGTGTCTTAGTCCATAGTCTTATCTTTGCCTCTGGGATTGTGTTGTCCTGTTTATTCTTGGCTGTTGTTATTATTAGTTTAAAGTTGGGTGGTGATGATTTAGGTTGGGGTTTTCAGTTGCAATCACCGATGTTTGTGTCCTTTATGGGGCTTATTTTTTTTGTGTTAGCACTTAATTTTTGGGATGTTTTTGAAGTGGGCTTAGGGTTAACTTCATTTCAATCAACTAAACGTGCCAATGGGTTATGGTCTTCTTTTTGGAATGGTGTTTTGGTTATGGTGGTAGCCACACCTTGTACAGCACCTTTTATGGGGACAGCCATTGGGGTTGCGTTAGCTCAGCCCTCTGTTTTTACATGTTTGATTTTTATGTTTTTAGGTTTGGGTGTAGCCGCACCCTATGTTCTTTTTTCACTTTTTCCATCAGCATTACGTCTTTTACCTCAGCCAGGAGTTTGGATGATAACGTTTAAACATTTCTTGGGGTTTCCTCTAATGGCAACTGTAATATGGTTGTCCTGGGTGTTAGCTTTACAAACAAGCATCCTTGTTACTTGTTCTTTTTGGTTGGGGCTTTTGATCATTGCTTTTTTGATTTGGTGCTATGGCCAGTGGAGAAGTTTTGAAAAATTATTGGTTCGATGGGTTATTATTTTAGGTGTTTTGCTTGGATGCTTGGGCGTATTAACTTGGTTTTCTGGACAAGTGCGGTCTACAATGTATTCTTCACAACAAGTAGGATCAAACGAATGGTTATCTTATACGCCTGAATTAATGTCTGGTTTAGAGATTTCTAATAAGCCTGTTTTTATTGAT
>CAZIOF010000043.1:0-2801 GCA_964540745.1 uncultured Candidatus Marinamargulisbacteria bacterium | reverse complement strand
ATCCGATGTTCTTCTGCGGTCACAATTCTTCGGGTCTCAGAGGCGGACAATAAAATTGCAGTTTCGTCCAGGGGTTTTATCGTGTGCATGTTAAGGACGCGGGCGTTTACGCCGCGGCCTTTTAAATCCTCCGCTGCCGTCAACGCTGATGCCACCATACAACCGCAGGCGATGACAGTGACGTCCGTTCCTTCTCTTAGAATTTGAGCTTCGCCCACTTGGAATTTGCTTTCATGACTGGTTACTGGCGGCTCTTCAATGCGTCCACCCAAGCGGATATAAACGGGCCCCGGCAACTCATCTGTTGCTGTGGCCGCCTGCCACGCCTGATATGCGTCGGCGGGAGCGATGACTGTCATGTTTGGTAGGGCGCGCATCAACGCAAGGTCTTCTAGGGCATGATGGGTTCCTCCGGCTACCCCTAAAGAAACGCCACTTGCTGCTGCACCGATCACTACCCTCTGGTTGGTATAGGCAATGTCGTTACGCAGCTGTTCCATGGAGCGAGCTGTGATGAATGGCGCGTATCCGCAGACAAAAGGCCGAAAGCCAACTGTAGCTAGCCCACTCGCCACTCCCATTGCGTTTTGTTCTGCAATACCTATTTCGACTAGTCGACTTGGAAAGCGATCACGAAAATCTCGCAAGCCTACCAAGTCCAAAGTGTCAGCAGAAATGGCAACGATGCTGTCGCTGCAGGAGGCCATGGCTGTAACTGCGAGACCAAATGCGAGCCGTGACTGATTGTCAGCACCTTCAACCGCTTCCGGAAGAATGTCGGCGGTTGTTGTTTCGGAAGTCATTCTGATTCCTTGAATTCGCTGAGTGCCCGTTGGTAGATTGCGTTGGTCACGGTATTGTTGTGCCAAAGATGGGTGTCTTCGGCGAAACTCGTGCCTTTTCCTTTAATTGTGTGCGCAATCACGAGAGAAGGCTTATCGTCGGCGTAGGGTAGGTCGTCAAGCGCATCAATTATCTCCCGCATATCGTGACCGTCTATTTCTCGTACTGCCCAGCCAAAGGCCGTCCATTTGCTGGCCAACGTACCTAAATCGAGAATTTCACTAACGCGCCCACTTTGCTGAACTTTATTGCAATCCACAATGGCCGTAAGGTTGTGGCAGGCCATGTGCGCCGCGGCCATGGCGGCCTCCCAATTAGACCCTTCCTGCAACTCCCCATCACCAAGCATCACGATCGTGCGAAACGCGTGCTCTTGCAGCGTTGCGCCGTATGCCATTCCAAGCCCCACGGCCAGTCCGTGACCGAGACCTCCAGTGCTCATCTCGACACCAGGGACGGCGATGTCGGGATGCATGCCGAGTGGTGACTCGTATCCATAGAACGTGTCGAGAAGATTTTCATCGATAAAACCCGCTTTAGCCAAAACTGCCGCCAGGGCCGCATTGGCATGTCCTTTGGACAGAACGAACCGGTCCCTGTCGGGCCAATCCGGTTCTTCCGGTCTTATGCGCAAATGATAAAAATAAAGGGCAGAGAGCAGGTCTGCAGCCGATAATGATCCTCCCATGTGGCCTGATCCAGCTGCATGCAGGGCACGCCATACATTACGTCGAATATTGGTTGCTTCGTGTTCAAGCCTGTTTACGATTGCAGTTAGATTATTGGTCATACCTAATCGTTTCCCTTGGCAATTTTTGGAGACCCCACTTCCCTCAGGCTGTCATCCTGGGTTGTTTTAGTCCATGTTCATTTGTTAACGGGTTTAGCCACGACTTCATCTGGCGTCATAATGATGAGCTCCAGCGCGTGGACAGACCCAGAGAGTTCGTCGTTTAGAATCTGATATACCAGTCGTTGTCGACTGATACGATCAAGGTCTTTAAAGGCCTCAGAAACGATCTCAACGTGGAAATGAGATTCGCCATCGGCGGGCGCGCTGGCGTGACCCGCGTGCTGGTGAGATTGATCGACTATCTTTACCGATTGCGGATCAAGGCGTTCAGTCAGCTTACGCTGGATGGTCTCGGCCATCGACATATTATACCCCATTTAAAGCAACAGATTTTGGCCCGATCTATACAGTCTAAGGTGCTCTGGGTGTCAATGATTGATTCCGGAGCGGGTATCTTGCCAGTGTCAAATAAGTCGCGCATATTGACTGCATGTCGCGTAGCCACATGAGCCAATATGCTGCCCTGCAGTGTAATAGCAGTTTGAGCGCTGAACGCCGGTTATGTGAATGGCCCGCATGTAAATCGGATGGGGAATATCGTGCACCCAGATCGCGCTCACAGTTGCGTGAATTCCGTTGGTTTTGTCTTGATCATGTTCGGGCCTATAATCAGTCGTGGAACTTCTTTTCGGGATTGAATGAGGCACAGATTGAGGAAATTCGAAGACGCGATACGGTGTGGGATCGCCCGAGCTGGCCGCTTGGTTCCAGTCCAAATGCACAACGTTTTGAGGATCCACTGGGGCTCTTTGGGGAAATGGGGAAGGCTCGCCCGCATACGCCACGTGATGCGGCCCTGGCGCAGTTAGGGCTCGACCAGTTTGCGTCTGCTGACCACATCAAATCTCGGTATAAGTTTTTGGCCAAGAAACACCATCCAGATGCTAATGGCGGAAGCAAAAAGGCAGAAAAAAAATTTATGGCCATTCAAGAGGCATATGATCTTCTAGTAAACGGCACGGTTGCATAACAATAATTCCCCTCCTTTTTAAGTTAGTAACAGGACACTGATACTATGGTCGCTACTATCTCTACTGATGCCGCAAACGGCTCCGCCATAAGGCTGCCCGACATCAAAATATCAGTGCGCCAAACCTTTGGCATC
>CAZIOF010000042.1:0-3697 GCA_964540745.1 uncultured Candidatus Marinamargulisbacteria bacterium | reverse complement strand
AATAGCCTTCCATCCGCCACCCCCCCCAAGGAACAACTAGCCCAATATCCTGTTGTGTACCCCCATTATGAAAGGCTAATCGAGGCGCCACATCATTGACTAAATTAACCCATTGTTGAATACCCCGATCAACCGTCACATGAGGGGTACCTTCAGCACCAAATTGAACGCGAAAACCTTCCTGATGCACCAAATCTTGAAAGGCCAAGTGATAATAGTCAGCCCCCTGTTCATAATCAATCTCCAAAGGAAAGATATCGTTTAACGTATACCCTTCCACAGATAGCCAAGAAAACGGTCTATACTCAAAGGTCCCTGAAAATGTAACTGGAAACTGCGTTCCAAATCGTTCACCATGTAGCCTAAGATCAAACACATCACCCGAAATACCCCATCGGATCCCTTGTTTCAGAAACGCATGTAAAAGGGTCACATCTGACGCGGCTAAACTCGCTAAAAAGGATCGCTGTTCACGTTGATACACCCATAGATATCCCGGAATAACGGTATCCCAAGACAACTGCCCTACTGAATATAACGATTGATGCTCGCTTTGTAAGGAAGATGAATGGTAAGTAGGGTCATAGTGCTTCTCTACCGCTAAAAAGGTCCCTTTTCTATTAAAAAAAGAGGGCTCTAAAGAACGTGTTTCGAACACCCCATGAAAGCCATAGAGCGCACTCTGTAAACAGAGAAAAACAAACCATACTCTAAACGCACTAACAAAAGACATATATAACGTAAGTATACAACAAAACTAACATGTAAATGACACCTCAGCCTAACAAATTAGGCTAAATAGATGTTCGACATCTAACGATCAATCTAATACTCAAACTTGACAACCCAACACTAACTTACGATAACATACGACAAAATAACTTAGGAAACGAGAAACAACCATGACCCTCAATAAAAGTGCCTCTACTAATCTTATCGCCATCCTCATCATAGGCATTGGCTATCTATCGCCTATATATGGCCAATGGCTCCTTACCATCGGTTTCTTTTCTTTGTCAGGCGCTATCACAAACTGGCTGGCTGTTCATATGCTCTTTGAAAAGATCCCCTTTCTTATAGGTTCAGGCGTTATACCCAACCGATTTAACGAATTCAGAGGCGCTATCCGGAACCTTATCATCAACGAATTTTTTACTGAAACACAGTTATCTACATTAATGGGTACACTTACCGAAAAAACAACCATTAATCCAGAGTCTATTGCCAACAATGTAGACCATGACAAGGTCTTTTCAAGCTTTGTACAGGTTGTTCAAGACTCCTCATTTGGTGGTATGTTAAGCATGTTTGGTGGCATCAAAGCACTGGACCCCCTCAAAGAACCTTTCAAAGAAAAAACAACCGTTTTGGTCAAAGAAGTGATTATCAACAGCGCACCCGATATGGCCGAACTAACAAAACAATCCCTAGATATTCCTGCTATTAGAGCCGCACTCATTGACATGGTGGATCAGAGACTCAATGACTTAACACCCGCACATGTAAAAACGATCGTGCAGGACATGATACGCCAACATTAAGGCTGGTTAGTCGTTTGGGGCGGTATTTTTGGAGGGCTCATTGGACTCCTCATGGGCGCTGCAACACAGTTAGCTTAACCTCACACATCCAATAGACAAGACTTCGTAAATTCCATGTCTTTCAACTATGACACTGAGACATCAATAACTTCAATCTTATTCCCATGTTGCCAAACTGCAATATAACCCACAAATTCATCCTTAGACTTTGTGTACCATTGCCTCCAAAACACACGAACATTCTTTTCCTTCCTAAAAATCCCAACTAGTTCTTGTTTAGAAAAAAAGCCAAGCATCTCCTGATAAGACTCACATTGTGCATTAAAGTTATCTTCAGTAACAATCAACTTCAGTTGGTCACTAAAATCTCTCACATGTCGTTCATAATCACGTTCGGAAGACGCTGCTATCAAATTAGCCATAATAGGATCCACAATATCCATGACCGCCTTATCTGACTTTTCTAACCAATTTACTGAGTCATCTAGCTTGCTGGATTGTGTCATACTCAGCCTCCATTATAACGAACTAATAATCAATCAAAACACCAGACTTACTAAAAAGATAACAAATCTAACCTGAAGACGATAACCCAATCAAGGTCATAAATTCTGATCGGGTCCGTGGATCGGACCGAAAAAGACCCAACATACGACTCGTTACAGTTGTGCTTTCTGGTTTATAGACACCACGTGTAGACATGCACTGATGCGCGGCATCTATCACCACCGCCACACCTTTTGGTTTTAAGACACGTAAAATAGAATCTGCAATTTGAGCAGTCATGGTTTCTTGGGTCTGCAACCGTTTTGCATACACATCCACCACACGGGCTAATTTACTAATCCCAACAACACGATTCGTTGGAATATAAGCGACATGAGCTTGACCAATAATGGGAACCATATGATGCTCACAATGGGATTCTAAACGAATATTTTTGACAATCACCATTTCGTCATAGCCTTCCACTTCTTCAAAGGTACGATCTAAAATCTCGTCTGGGTCCTGATCGTAGCCTGAAAAAAATTCACTATAAGAATCCACCACACGTTTAGGTGTATCACGTAACCCTTCACGAGTCACATCATCCCCCGTATATTCAATCAAAGTCCTAACCGCCTGAAGAGCCTCTTCTCGAGAAGGTTTTTCACACACCCTAACTGCTTCATTTTTCAATACCACTGAGGATTCCATAACAACTCCTATTTAATGACTACCTTCAATTGTGATACTCATCATATACCAAGTGAAATTGACATGTAAAGTTAAGCATCCATAAATAAATCACAATTGGGATTTTCACGACATCAAACAAGGCCACATCACTACTTACCAAATAACGAAGTATGCTAATATAGTAATCGAAATAATCAACTCACAGGAAGACATAACCATGACACACAACATTGAAGAATCAAACGTACTTCAGTTAGACTTCAACAAATTAGCTGCTTTAGCCAAAACGGATATGGCCGTTATTCCTGTCGCCGTCCAACACTATCACACCAAAGATATCCTCATCATTGGCTACATGAATGAAGAGGCCCTCCAAGAAACCCAATCCTCCGGCCAGTTAACCCTATGGAGTACCTCCCGAAATGAATTATGGAAAAAAGGGAGCACTTCTGGCGACATCCTAGAAGTCAATGAAATTCGAGTAAACTGTGAACAAAACTCCCTCGTCTGTTTAGTCAAACCTCTTGGAAAAGGTGTTTGCCATACCCAAAATAGCGCCGGGAAGACTCGACAAAGCTGTTATTATCGTCTCCTAGAGGGGCCACACTTAGACAACCAAGATCTTTGAGAATTATGCCAATTTTGACATAAATGAACATAAGCCTTGAAATAACATCTTTAAAGGAATTTAACGATCAATTTGAGACGCACAGGCAACCAGGGGAATGTAATGGTCAACTTGAGAACCACGGCTGGATATATAGAGGCCAGGCCAATAGCAACTGGACACTCCGTACGTCGTTATCAAGGTTTCTCGATGACAACAACATTGATCTCAGTAAGAAGGATCACAATAAGTACTTAGACAACTTTAAAGCGCTTGCAAACCTTGAAGAATATGCAATACTAGATAAAGACTACTGGGAATTAGCTCAACATGTCGGCCTTCCCACAAACCTTCTAGACTGGACAGTGTG